>NZ_JAMBDS010000025.1:0-41631 GCF_025143785.1 Brachybacterium sp. p3-SID1565 | reverse complement strand
CGTCTCAGGCCTGCTCGGGCCCGGCGGCGATGCGATCCGCCTCGATGCGGGCGGACTCACTGCCGGAGAGGTCACCGATGCGGTGCACGCGCAGCGAGTTGGTGGAGCCGTGCACGCCGGGGGGCGAACCGGCGGCCACCACCACCAGGTCGTTGTTCTGCAGGCCCTTCTGCTCGCGCAGCAGCTCGTCGACCACGCCCACCATGGCGTCGCTGTCCTTCTGCATGGGCACCAGGTGCGCCTCGACGCCCCAGGTCAGGGCGAGCTGATGGGCGACCTCCTCGTAGGGCGTCATGGCCAGCAGAGGGATCGTGGGACGCAGGCGCGCCAGACGGCGGGCGGTGTCCCCGGACTCGGTGAAGGTCACCAGGTACTGGGCGGAGAGCTGATCGCCGATCTCCGCGGCAGCGCGGGTGATGGCACCGCCGCGGGTGTGCGGGATGGTGCCCAGCGGCATGATGCGGTCGGCGCCGTTCTGCTCGGTGTTGGTGATGATGCGGGCCATGGTCCGCACGGCCTCGAAGGGGTAGGCGCCCACGCTGGTCTCACCGGAGAGCATGACGGCGTCGGCCCCGTCGAGGATCGCGTTGGCGCAGTCCGAGGCTTCCGCGCGGGTGGGCCGCGGATTGGTGATCATCGACTCCAGCACCTGGGTGGCGACGATCACGGGCTTGGCGTTGCGGCGGGCCAGCTCGATGGCGCGCTTCTGCACCAGCGGCACCTGCTCGAGCGGCAGCTCCACGCCGAGGTCGCCGCGGGCCACCATGATGCCGTCGAAGGCGCCGACGATGGAGCGCAGCGCCCGCACCGCCTGCGGCTTCTCGATCTTGGCGATGACGGGGACGCGGCGGCCCTCCTCCTGCATGATGCGCAGCACGTCGTCCATGTCGTGGGCATCGCGCACGAAGGACAGGGCGATCATGTCGGCGCCCAGGCTGAGGCCCCAGCGCAGATCGGCGATGTCCTTCTCGCTCATGGCGGGGACGGACACGGCGACGCCGGGCAGGTTGATGCCCTTGTTGTTGGAGACCGGGCCGGGGACCTCCACGACGGTGGTGACGTCGGTGTCGGAGACGTCCGTGACGCGGACGGTGACCTTGCCGTCGTCGATCAGCAGCACGTCGCCGGGGCGGCAGTCGCCGGGCAGGCCCTTGAAGGTGGTGGAGACGCGCTCCTTCGTGCCGACGATGTCCTCCGTGGTGATCACGAAGGTCTCTCCCACCTCGAGCTGGTGGGGGCCGTTCTCGAACTTGCCCAGGCGGATCTTGGGGCCCTGCAGGTCCACCAGCACGGCCACGTTGCTGTCGAGGTCCTTGGCGGCGCGACGGATGTTCGCGTAGACCTGCTCGTGATCGTCGTAGGTACCGTGGCTGAGGTTCATCCGGGCGACGTTCATCCCCGCCTCGATCAGCGTCCGGATCTGCTCGTAGGTGTTGGTCGCCGGACCAAGTGTGCAGACGATCTTGGCTTTACGCATGTCAACCCATCTGTAGAAGCGTGTACGGGTGCGCGCCCTGGGGCTCGGGAACGCCCGTAGGTGCTCCTGAGAACAGGGGGTCGCATCACCGGGATCCGTTCACAGTGTAATGGGCGAGGCCGACGGATGTACCGGGACCGGGAGCGCACTGCTGCCCATCAGGTGCGCGTCGACCGCGGCGGCGGCCGCGCGTCCCTCCGCGATGGCCCACACGATGAGGCTCTGCCCGCGGGCGCAGTCTCCCGCGGTGAACACGCCGGGCGCACTGGTCTCCCAGGTCGCGGCGTGCTCGATGGTGCCGCGGCGGTGCCGGGTCACCCCGAGCGCCTCGGTCAGCGCCTCGCCGCCGGGGCCGGTGAAGCCCATCGCGATCAGCACCAGCTGGGCCGGCAGCTCGTGCTCGGTGCCCGGGGTGGGCACCCGGCGGCCGTCCTGGATGCGGGTGCGAGCCACCCGGATCCCCCGCACCGCTCCCTCGGCATCGGCCACGAACCCGGTGGTCGAGGCCAGGAACGATCGGTCCCCGCCCTCCTCGTGGGCGCTGCTGACCTCGAACAGCAGGGGGTGGGTGGGCCAGGGGTGCCCGGCATCGCGCTCGGCCGGGGGCTGCTGGCCGATCGCCAGGGTGGTCACGGAACGGGCACCCTGGCGCAGCGCGGTGCCCAGGCAGTCCGCACCGGTGTCGCCACCGCCGATGATCACCACGTCCTTGCCCTCGGCGGAGATCGGGTCGGCCACCCAGTCGCCCTCCACGGCCCGATTGGCCTGGGTGAGGTACTCCATGGCCGGGTGGATGCCGGTGGCCTCACGACCCTCGACCGGGAGGTCCCGGGGGGTCTGGGCACCGATCGCGAGCACCACCGCGTCGAAGCGGGAGCGCAGCTCCTGCACGGACAGAGCGTCCGGGCCGTCTGCCCCCACCTCGACACCGGTGCGGAAGCGGGTCCCCTCGGCACGCATTTGCTGAAGCCGCCGATCCACGTGGCGCTTCTCGAGCTTGAACTCGGGGATGCCGTAGCGGAGCAGTCCGCCGATGCGGTCGTCCTTCTCCAGCACCACCACGGTGTGCCCGGCGCGGGTGAGCTGCTGCGCGGCGGCCAGGCCCGCGGGCCCGGAGCCCACCACGGCGACGGTGCGGCCCGTCTGGCGGGTGGGCTCCACGGGCTGCACCCATCCCTCCTCGAAGGCCCGGTCGATGATGGAGACCTCGATGTTCTTGATCGTCACCGGGGGTTGGTTGATGCCGAGCACGCAGCTGGACTCGCAGGGGGCGGGGCAGGCTCGCCCGGTGAACTCGGGGAAGTTGTTGGTGGCGTGGAGGCGCTCGGCGGCCTCGCGCCAGTCGTCCCGGTACACCAGCTCGTTCCACTCCGGGATCAGGTTGCCCAGCGGGCAGCCCTGGTGGCAGAAGGGGATGCCGCAGTCCATGCAGCGGCCCGCCTGCCGGGAGACCCGGCTCAGGCCCTCGGGCCCCTCCTTCTCCCGGATCTCGTAGACCTCGCGCCAGTCCATCAGCCGCACCGGCACGGGCCGGCGCGGGGGCAGTTCGCGGTCGCGGTGCTTGAGGAAGCCGCGCGGATCAGCCATGGGAGCCCTCCAGGATCGTGTTCCACACCTCGTGGGAGTCGGGGTCGATGCCGTCCTCGACCGCACGGTCGCGCAGGGCGGTCACCCGGAGGAACTCGCGCGGTGCGATCTGCGTGATCCGCGCGAGGGTCTCCTCCGGGGCCTCCAGCAGGGCCGCGGCCAGCACGGATCCGGTGCGGCGGGCGTGCTCGCGCAGGGCCTCCAGCACGAAGCCGCGGTGCTCCTCGCGCAGCGGCGTGATCTCGAAGGTCGCGGCGTCGGACGGGTTCAGGCGGGCGGGGTCGAGGTCCAGGACGAACAGGGTGCCGCCGCTCATCCCGGCACCGAGGTTGCGCCCGGTGGTGCCCAGCACCAGCACCGCACCACCGGTCATGTACTCGCAGCCGTGGTCGCCGATGCCCTCCACCACCAGGGTGGCCCCGGAGTTGCGCACCCCGAACCTCTCCCCCGCCTCACCGGCCAGGAACATCCGCCCGCTGGTGGCGCCGTAGGCGCAGGTGTTGCCCGCGATGGTCATGGGCCCCGGCGAGGCATCCGGGCCGAGTCCCACGGCGATCACGCCTCCGGAGAGCCCCTTGCCGACGTAGTCGTTGGCGTCCCCGCGCAGCTCGATGCTCACGCCCGCCGGCAGGAACGCCCCGAAGGACTGGCCTCCGGTTCCCTCCAGCTCGAGCCGGATGGTGTCGTCGGGCAGACCGGCACCCCGGTACCGCCGGGTCACCTCATGGCCCAGCAGGGTGCCGACGGTGCGCTGCGTGTTGCGGACGGTGTCGCGGATGACGACGGGCTCCCCCCGGTCCAGGGCCGGAGCGGCCTGCTGGATCCAGGGACGGTCGGCAGCGGTCTCCAGTCCGTGCTGCTGGGCGCGGCGTCGGCGCACGTGGTCGCCCTCGTGGATCCGCGGGGCCGCCAGCACGGGCGAGAGGTCGAGGCCCTGCTGCTTGTAGTGGCGCAGGGCGTCGTCCACGTCCAGCAGGTCGATGCGTCCCACGGCCTCGTCGATCGAGCGCAGTCCCAGGTACGCCAGGTGCTCGCGCACCTGCTCGGCGATGAACTCGAAGAAGGTGATCACGAACTCCGGGGTGCCGGTGTACCGCTCCCGCAGCTCCGGGTTCTGCGTGGCCACGCCCACGGGACAGGTGTCCAGGTGGCACACCCGCATCATGATGCAGCCCGAGACCACCAGCGGGGCGGTGGCGAAGCCGAACTCCTCCGCACCCAGCAGCGCTGCCACGACCACGTCGCGGCCCGTCTTCATCTGTCCGTCCACCTGCACGGTGATGCGGTCGCGCAGGCCGTTCAGCAGCAGGGTCTGCTGCGCCTCGGCCAGGCCCAGCTCCCAGGGGGTGCCGGCGTGCTTGAGGGAGTTCAGCGGGCTGGCGCCGGTGCCTCCGTCGTGCCCGGAGATCAGCACCACGTCGGCGTGGGCCTTGGAGACCCCGGTGGCGACGGTCCCCACCCCGAAGCGGGAGACCAGCTTGACGTGGATGCGGGCAGCGGGGTTCGCGCACTTGGCGTCGTGGATCAGCTGGGCGAGGTCCTCGATCGAGTAGATGTCGTGGTGCGGCGGCGGGGAGATGAGGCCGATGCCGGGCGTGGAGTGCCGGGTACGGGCGATCCACGGGTACACCTTGGGGCCGGGCAGCTGGCCGCCCTCACCGGGCTTGGCGCCCTGGGCCATCTTGATCTGGATGTCGCGCGCGAAGGTGAGGTACTCGCTGGTCACGCCGAAGCGCCCGGAGGCGATCTGCTTGATGGCGCTGGAGCGCTCGGGGTCGTGGAGGCGCTCGGGATCCTCCCCGCCCTCCCCGGAGTTGGACATGCCGCCCAAGCGGTTCATCGCCACCGCCAGGGTCTCGTGGGCCTCCTGGGAGATGGACCCGTAGCTCATGGCCCCGGTCATGAAGCGCCGAACGATCGAGTGGACGGGCTCCACCTCGTCCAGGGGCACCGCCGAGACGGCGTCGGTGCGCAGGCGAAGCAGCCCGCGCAGCGTCATCAGGTGCTCGGAGCGGTCGTCCACCAGGTCGGTGTAGCGGCGGAACTCCTCGTACTGCCGGGTGCGCGTGGAGTGCTGGAGGCGGAAGACCGTCTCCGGCGTGAAAAGGTGCGGCTCCCCCTCCCGCCGCCACTGGTACTCCCCTCCCACCTCGAGGCGGCGGTGCGGGGGGCGGGTGCCCTCCTCGGGGTGCGCACGGCGGTGCCGGGCGGCGTTCTCCTCGGCGATGACGTCCAGGCCGATGCCGTCGATGCGGCTGGTGGTGCCAGGGAAGTACTCCTCGATTAGCTGGGCGGACAGCCCCACGGCCTCGAACAGCTGCGCCCCGCGGTAGGAGGCCACCGTGGAGATGCCCATCTTGGACATGATCTTCAGCACACCCTTGCCGAGGGCCGTGATCAGGTTGGCGACGGCCTCGGGTCCGCTGACCCCGCCGACGACGTCGCGCCGCACCAGGTCCTCGGCGCTCTCCATCGCCAGGTACGGGTTCACAGCGCTGGCCCCGTACCCGATCAGCAGGGCGGCATGGTGCACCTCGCGCACGTCACCCGCCTCGACCAGCAGCGCGGCACGGGTGCGTCGCCCGGTGCGGATCAGGTGGTGCTGGACGGCGCTGGTGAGCAGCAGGCTGGGGATGGGTGCGAGGCGGGCGTTGGAGTCGCGGTCGGACAGCACCAGGAAGGTGGCGCCCTCGTCGATCGCGTCCGTTGCCTCCTGGCAGATCTCGGCCAGTCGCCGCTCCAGTCCCTGCGCTCCCTCGTCCACCGGGTACAGGCCCTTGAGCCGCACCGCGTGCAGGTCCGCGGTGCGGGGCGAGGCCGAGACGGCGAGGATGCGGGCCAGCTGGTCGTTGTCGATGATCGGGAAGTCCAGGGCGAGCTGCCGGGCGTGGGCCGGGGTGGCGTCCAGCAGGTTGCGGGACTCCCCGATGCTCACCCGCAGGCTGGTGACGATCTCCTCCCGGATCGAGTCCAGCGGAGGGTTGGTGACCTGGGCGAACTGCTGCGTGAAGTAGTCGAACAGCAGGCGAGGGCGATCCGAGAGCACCGCGATCGGGGTGTCGGTGCCCATGGCGCCGATCGGCTCCACACCCTTGGCGGCCATCGGCGCGATCAGGATCCGCAGCTCCTCCTCGGTGTAGCCGAAGGTCTGCTGCCTGCGGGTGACGGAGGCCGGGGAGTGCGCGACGTGCTCCCGCTGGGGCAGCTGGTCCACGTGGACCTTCTGCTCGGACAGCCAGCGTCCCCACGGCTGCTGGCCCACGACGGAGTCGCGCACCTCCTGGGCCGGGACGATGCGTCGCTGCACCAGGTCCAGGCAGAACATGTCACCGGGCGCCACACGGCCGCGGGCGGCCACCTGCTCGGGCTCCATCGGGATCATCCCCGCCTCGGAGCCCAGCACCACCAGGCCGTCCTCGCCGAGCCACCAGCGCAGCGGTCGCAGCCCGTTGCGGTCCAGGGTGGCGCAGGCCAGGGTGCCGTCGGTGGCCAGCAGCGCGGCGGGGCCGTCCCACGGCTCCTGGAGGCAGGCGTGGTACTCGTAGAAGGCGCGCAGGTCCGCGTCCATGGCCGGGTCGTTCTCCCACGGTTGCGGGACCAGCATCATGAGGGCGTGAGGCAGGGAGCGGCCGGACAGCTGGAGCAGCTCGAGGGCCTCGTCGAGGCTGGCGGAGTCGGAGGCCCCGGGCGTGTTCACCGGGAGCAGGCGCTCGAAGTCCTCGCCGAAGGCGTCGGTGGCCATGCGTCCCTCCGCGGCCCGCAGGCGGTTGCGGTTGCCCACCACGGTGTTGATCTCGCCGTTGTGGGCGAGCATCCGGAACGGCTGGGCCAGCGGCCAGGACGGGAAGGTGTTGGTGGAGAAGCGGGAGTGGACGATCGCCAGCTCGCTCTCGAACCGGTCGTCGCCCAGGTCCGGGTAGAACGCCTCCAGCTGGGCGGTGGTGAGCATCCCCTTGTAGACCATGGTGCGGGTGGACAGCGAGGGGAAGTAGGCGTCGGTCCCGTGCTCCACGCGGCGGCGCACCGCGAAGGCGGCCCGCTCGAGCGCCAGTCCGCTGCGGCGGGCCTCCGCATCCACCAGGACCAGCTGCTCGATGTGAGGGCGGGTGCGCTCCGCCGAGGGCCCCACCAGCCCGGTGACGACGGGGACCTCACGGCGGGCCAGCACCGTGAGCCCCTCGGATGCTGCGATCTGCTCCACGGACCGCAGCTGGGCCTCGCGCTCGCCCTGATCGCGGGAGAGGTACAGGCAGCCGGCCGCGTAGGCCCCGGCAGCGGGCAGCTCGACGTCCAGCACCGCCCGCAGGAAGCGGTCGGGCATCAGGGTGAGGATGCCGGCCCCGTCACCCGTGGTCTCCTCGGCACCGACCGCCCCGCGGTGGTCGAGGTTCTCCAGTGCGGTCAGCGCCAGGGCGACGATGTCGTGCCCGGCGGTGCCGCGCAGGGTGGCGACCAGGGCGGCGCCGCAGGCGTCCTTCTCGTCCTGGGGACGGTACAGCCCCTGTGCCGGAGGGACCGCCGAGAAGCGGGCGGACAGTGGTCGCATGCGCATCCCTCCTGGGGTGTGGGGAACCGGGAGAGGATATGCGCGCGGGCCATCGAGGCGCGCACAGGCTTCCGGGATGCGGACACCCGTGTCACAGGAAGGTCACGGCGATCATCGCCGCCGGGGCGTCGGCTCCGGCTGCTCGCCGCCCTCGCCGGCCTGCTCGGTGCTCGTTCCCGGAGCCGGTCCCGATGCGGTGCCCCCGCGGCGGTGGCCTGCACCGGCGACGGCGGGATCCGGCCAGTCGTAGGAGCCGTCCGCCGAGACCACTTCTCCCCCGCGCTGATGCCTGCGCCTGGTGAGGTGCACGAACACGGCGATCGCCACCACGGCCATCACGATCGCCACCAGGGTGTGGATGCGCAGGGGGCCCACCATCAGCACGGGCTCACTGCGGATCGAGTCGATCCAGGCGCGGCCCGTGGAGTAGATCGCCACGTAGGCCCAGAACACGCGACCGCCGGCGAGCTGGAAGCGATAGGACAGGAACAGCAGCACAGCCATCCCGGCCAGCAGCCACAGCTGCTCGTACAGGAAGGTGGGGTGGTAGGTGCCGGGCTCGCAGCCGCCGATGCGGGTGCCGTTGGTCAGGCAGGTGACGTCCCATCCCCAGGGCAGGTCCGTGGGCGGGCCGTACAGCTCCTGGTTGAACCAGTTGCCCAGCCTCCCGATGGCCTGGGCGGCCATCAGGGTCGGGGCGATGGTGTCCGCCAGGGCGGCGAAGGAGACGCCCTTGATGCGGGACATGACGTACACGGCCAGCGCCCCGCCCGCGACGGCGCCGTAGATCGCCAGTCCGCCCTGCCAGATGTACAGGGCGGAGACCGGGTCACCCCCGGGACCGAAGAAGGGGGCGGGGGAGGTCAGCACGTGCCAGACGCGGGCGCCGATGATCCCGGCGAACACGGCGACGAACACGATGTCGAACAGATCGTCGCCGGAGCCGCCGCGCTTCTCCCAGCGCTTGGTGGCCCACCACTGGGCCACCGCGATCCCGGCCAGGATGCACACCGCGTACAGGTGCAGCGTCAATGGTCCCAGCGAGAAGGCGGAGACCGGGGGGCTGGGGATCAGGGCGAGGGTCATGCGCGCGCACCGCCGGGGGCGCGACGCGCGCGTTCGACGCCGGAACGGAGGTCGTCGGCGACGTCCGCCAGGGCACGGAGGTCCCCGCCGCAGCCCTCGTCCTGGGCCTGCAGCAGGGTGCGCACGAAGGCGGAGCCCACGATCACGCCGTCGGCGTAGGCGCCCACCTCTGCGGCCTGGGCGCCGGTGGAGACCCCGAGGCCGACGCACACGTTCGCGGCACCGGCCGCGCGGGTGCGCTCGACCAGGCCCTCGGTGGCGGCGGAGACGGAGGCACGGGTGCCGGTGACCCCCATGGTGCTGGCCGCGTAGACGAAGCCGGTGGTGTGCGCGACCACGTGCTGGAGGCGGTCCGGCGGGGAGCTGGGCGCCACCAGGAACACCCTGTCCAGCCCGTGGGCCTCGGAGGCCTCCAGCCATTCGCCGGCCTCGTCGGGGATCAGGTCGGGGGTGATCAGGCCCGCCCCACCGGCGGCGGCGAGGTCGCGCGCGAAGGGGTCCACGCCGTAGGCCAGGACCGGGTTCCAGTAGCTCATCACCAGGATGGCCGCTCCGCGGCCGGAGAGCTGCTCCACCGCCGTGATCACGTCGCGGTTGCGGATGCCGCCGGCGAGGGCGGAGGTGGCGG
This sequence comes from Brachybacterium sp. p3-SID1565, assembly GCF_025143785.1. Classification (NCBI taxonomy): domain Bacteria; kingdom Bacillati; phylum Actinomycetota; class Actinomycetes; order Micrococcales; family Dermabacteraceae; genus Brachybacterium; species Brachybacterium sp. p3-SID1565. Next base: position 32,307 of record NZ_JAMBDS010000025.1, on the reverse strand, counting down.
CGCGCTGGATCACGGGCCCGTCCATGACCGGGTCGGAGTAGGGCAGGCCCAGTTCGATCATGTCGGCACCGTGGTCGATCAGGGTGCGGGCGGCGTCGATCGAGCCGGCCAGGTCGGCGTACCCCACCGGGAGGTAGCCGATCAGGGCGGCGCGGTCCTCGGCGCGGGTGCGGTCCAGGACCTGTGCTGCTCGCAGTCGCTCGCTCATGCGTCCTCCTCGGTGCCCGCGGTCGCGGCGTCCATCGTGGTGCGCGCCAGCTCCAGCAGCGGCGCGAGGTCGGCCCGGCCGTGGCGGGGGGCCCCGTCGGTGCCGGTGGCGTCGGCGCCTGCCGGCTCCGTGCCGTCGTCGCTGCCATCGGCGGGATCGCCGTCGAGCAGCCCGAACCACTCCGAGGCGGTGTGGACGTCCTTGTCGCCGCGCCCGGAGACGTTCACCAGGATCACGGCCCCCTCCCCCAGCTCCTTGCCGAGGCGGAGGGCCCCGGCCAGGGCATGGGCGGACTCGATCGCGGGCATGATCCCCTCTGTCATCGACAGCAGCGCGAAGGCGTCCATGGCCTCGGCGTCGCTGATGGGCACGTACTCGGCGCGGCCGATCTCGGCCAGCCACGCATGCTCGGGGCCGATGCCCGGGTAGTCGAGGCCGGCGGAGATCGAGTGCGACTCGATGGTCTGGCCGTCCTCGTCCTGCAGCACGAACGAGCGGGCGCCGTGGAGCACGCCGGGGGTGCCGCGGTTCACGGTGGCGGCGTGCCGGGGCGTGTCCGCACCGTCGCCGGCGGCCTCGCAGCCGATCAGCCGCACGGTGCCGCCCTCCTCGGTGTCGTCGAGGAAGGCGTGGAAGATGCCCATCGCGTTGGAGCCGCCGCCCACGCAGGCCACCACCGCGTCGGGGAGCCGACCGGTGCGGTCGAGCACCTGGGCGCGCGCCTCCTCGCCGATGATGCGCTGCAGGTCCCGCACCAGGGTGGGGAACGGGTGGGGGCCCGCCACGGTGCCGAAGATGTAGTTGGAGGACTCCACGTTGGTGACCCAGTCGCGGAAGGCCTCGTTGATGGCGTCCTTGAGGGTGCGCGACCCGTGGGTGACGGGGACCACCTCGGCACCGAGCAGGCGCATGCGGGCCACGTTGAGCGCCTGACGGCGGGTGTCCTCCTCCCCCATGTAGATCGTGCACTCAAGTCCGAACAGGGCGGCGGCGGTGGCGGTGGCCACGCCGTGCTGGCCGGCGCCGGTCTCCGCGATCACTCGCTTCTTGCCCATGCGCACGGTGAGCAGTGCCTGGCCCAGGACGTTGTTGATCTTGTGGGAGCCGGTGTGGTTGAGGTCCTCACGCTTGAGCAGGATGCGCGCGCCCCCGGCGAGCTTCGAGAAGCGGGGGGCCTCGCTGAGCAGGGACGGCCGGCCTGTGTACTCCTCGGCCAGACGCTGCAGCTCGGCGATGAACTCCGGGTCCACGACCGCCTTCTCGTACACCTCGGACAGCTCGTCCAGAGCAGGAACCAGGGCCTCGGGCAGGAACCGCCCTCCGAAGCTGCCGAAGTAGGGGCCGGTCTGGGAGCGCAGGTCACCGCTGGGGCGGGACAGGTCGGGCACGGTCACTGGGTGCCTCCTTCGGGGGCGGGGCGGCCGCGGCGCGCGACGTCGCGGAAGGTCTGGACAGTGGAGAGGGTCTCGCCCGAGGTCACCAGGGCCTCGCCCACCAGCACGGCATCGGCTCCGGCGCGGGCGTAGGCCTCGACGTCCGCCACGTCGGCGACGGCGGACTCGCCGATCGCCAGGATCTGCGGGGGAATCTGCCCGAGCAGGGCGGCGGCGCGGGCGAGGTCCACGTCGAGGGTCTTCAGATCGCGTGCGTTGACCCCGACGATGGCGGGATCGATCGCGAGCGCACGTTCCAGCTCGGCGGCGGTGTGCGTCTCGACCAGGGCCTGCATCCCCAGCTCGGCGGTCAGGGCGTTCAGGTCACGCAGCTGGGCGTCGTCCAGGGCAGCGACGATCAGCAGGATCAGGTCCGCCCCGTGGGCTCGGGCCTCGAGGATCTGGTACGGGTCGACCACGAAGTCCTTGCGCAGCAGTGGCACGTCCACCCGGGCGCGCACGGCGTCGAGATCCGCGAGGGAGCCTCGGAAGCGGCGCTGCTCGGTGAGCACACTGATCGCCCCGGCACCGCCGGCCTCGTAGATCGCGGCGAGCTCCGCCGGGGCGGGAATGCTGGCGAGCGCGCCCTTCGACGGGCTGGCCCTCTTCACCTCGGCGATCAGACCCAGGGTGGAGCCGTCGCCTCGCAGCGACGCAGCGGCATCCAGCGCCGGCCCCCTCTCGCGCACGAGGCTCTCGAGCTCGGCGCTGCCGACGGTGCGGCGGCGCTGCTCAAGGTCCTCGCGGACTCCCACGATGATGTCGTCGAGAACGGTTCCGGTACGGGTCACGGAGAGGCTCCTCAGGGATCGGGGGCGGGCCGGGCGGGCTCAGGCGCCGACGAACGAGACGGGGGCCAGGAACCAGAACGCCGGCAGGTTGCGCGCCACCGCGAAGAGGACTGCCAGCGCCACGCAGGTGACGAGCATCCACGTGGAGGGCCCCGGTGTGGACAGCCCCCGCATCCGTCGCAGCGCCCATCGGACCAGCACGAGGGCGAGCAGGGGCAGAGCCCCGATGATCAGCGCGTTGTTGCGCAGGGCGAGGGCCAGGTCCCCGTCCAGCAGGGCGTGCACGGAGCGGATCGCACCGCAGCCGGGGCAGTGCAGGCCGGTGAGGTGGTACACCACGCACAGGGGGATGTCGGTGCGGAAAGGGTCGAAGACCATCTGCACGATCAGTGCGGTGCCGATACCGCCCAGGACGAGAGCCGCGGGCAGCACGGCACGGCGCGGTCCGCGGGCGGCACCGACGGGCCCCCTCCGGGGGCGGTCGGTCCGCACCGCGGTGGTCACCGGTCCTCGGTCTTAGTGGACTTCTGGCCCAGCCCGACGAAGGACAGGCCGACTCCCACGACGATGGCCAGGAGGATCACCACGATACCGGCGATCCAGAGCGTGGGCTGGCTCCGCACCATCCCGAAGGCCACCAGGACGGCGCCCAGGACCACCCCCATGTTGAGGGTCCAGGCGGCCACGGTCTTGCCCTCGTTGAGGGGCGGGGGCGGCGGCACGGCGTAAGTCTTCGGCATGGTCCTTCTCCGGGTCAGGGCAGGGTCGGTCTCATTCTGCCACGTCGGGGCGCGAAGGCTCGTCGTCGCCCGCGGTGGGGTCCTCGCCACGGGTGAGCGCGTCCCAAGCGGCGGCCGGATCCTCCTGCGGCAGTGCCGCAGGACCGGTCGGTGCCTTGACCGCCGCGCTGCGGTACCGGCTGCCGCTGCTCCAGCGACCTCCCACCGTCAGCACGGCAACCCCGGCCGCGGCCACCAGCACGGCCGGCACCAGCGCCAGCAGCGGCCAGCTGCCTGCGGTGGCGTGGACCTCCCCACCGAGCACCCCGGTGGCCCGGGCGACCCCGGCCCTGGATGCGGCCTCCGGGTCCAGGGAGGTGCCGAGCGCCAGCACGGCGGCCCCGGCCCCGGCGGCCAGCAGCACCGACCCGGTCACCCAGCGCAGCCAGCGCGAGGAGAGCGCGCTGGCCACGGAGGCCGCAACGCCCACCAGGGCCAGGGCGAGCACGCCGGGCGCTGCTTCCTGACCGGTCACCGACACGTCGATCACGGTGCCGGTGAGGTCCGGGGCGGTGGCGCGGATCCATTCCAGGGCCGTGGTGCCGGCCAGTGCGAGGGAGGCGGCCAGCCCGACCAGCACCACCAGGGGTCGGGTCAGACGGGTCCTGCCGGGGGCGCCGCTCATGCGGGCCGCAGGGTCTCGGCGGAGGCCACCGCGCGCAGTGCGGCGGCGGCCTTGGACTGGCTCTCGCGGTGCTCCATGGTGGGGTCGGAGTCGGCGACCACTCCCCCGCCGGACTGCACGTGGGCGGTGCCGTCCTTGAGCACGGCGGTGCGGATCGCGATCGCCATGTCCATGTCGCCCGCGAAGTCGATGTACCCGACGGTGCCGCCGTAGATGCCGCGCCGCACCGGTTCGAGCCGGTCGATGATCCGCAGCGCGGAGGGCTTGGGCGCTCCGGAGAGTGTGCCCGCCGGGAAGGTGGCGCGCAGGGCGTCGTAGGCGGTGGCACCCTCGCGGATGCGACCGGTGACGGTGGAGACGATGTGCTGGATGTGGGAGTAGCGCTGGATGTGCATGAAGTTCCGCACCACCACCGAGCCCGGGTCGCAGAACTTCTGCAGGTCGTTGCGGGCCAGGTCGACCAGCATCAGATGCTCGGAGCGCTCCTTGGGGTCGGCCAGCAGCTGCTCGGCCAGGTGCTGGTCCTCGGCCGGGTCCGCACCGCGGGGGCGCGAGCCGGCGATCGGGTGCGTGGTGGCGGTGCCCCCGCGCACGGTCACCAGGGACTCCGGGCTCGCGCCGACCACATCGATCGGCTCGCCGTCGGCGTCGGTGGTGCGCAGCAGGTACATGTAGGGGCTGGGGTTCATCCGCCGCAGCACCCGGTACACGTCCAACGGGTGCGCGGCCACCGGCAACGAGAAGCGCTTCGAGGGCACCACCTGGAAGATCTCGCCGTCGATGATGTCCTGGACGGCCTCGCGCACAGCGGCCTCGTACTCGAGCTGCGCGGTGCGGGCCTTGGGCTCGATGTCGCTGACGGTCTCGTAGACCGTGGCGGCGGAGTCCAGCGGCCGGCGCAGCGCCGAGCGCATCGCCTCCAGCCGTTCGAGGGCGTCGTCGTAGGCAGCGTCCACACCGTCGGGGGTGCCGTTGAGGTTCAGCGCGTTCGCCACCAGCAGCACGGTGCTGTCGCGGGCATCGTGCACGGCGACGTCCTGGGCGAGCAGCAGGGAGAGGTCCGGCAGTCCGATCTCGTCGGGAGCGGAGCCCTCGAGCTTCTCCCAGTAGCGCACGGCGTCGTAGGCCACGAATCCCACCAGGCCCCCCGTGAAGGGCGGCAGCTGGGGATCCCGGGCGGCCCGGAAGGCGGCCGCGACCTCGCGCAGCGCCTCCACCGGGGTGGTGCCCACATCCAGGCCCACCGGGGCGTCCCCGATCCACCGGGCGGTGCCGTCCTGCTCGGTGAGCACCGCGCGGGCGCGGGAGCCGATGATCGACCACCGGGAGTCCTCGGCAGCGGCGGCCTGGCCTGCGGACTCCAGCAGGAAGGTGCCGCGGCCGTCCGTCCCGGCGGTGAGGCGGCGGTAGAGGGAGACAGGGGTGTCCTCGTCGGCCAGCAGGCGCACGGTGACCGGCACGATGCGCTGCTGGGCGGCCAGGGAGCGGAAGGTCTCGCGGTCCGGTTGGACGCGGCCCAGCAGATGGCCCTCCCGGCCACGCACCAGCTCGGGATAGGCCTGGGCGTCGGGGACGGGCGCGGACGCGGGGGTGGTGCTCATGGGGTGCGCTCCGAGAGGGGAAGGACGTGGGCGGGCAGGTCGTTGCCGTCGAAGCAGGTGTGCGTGCCGCGGTGGCAGGCCGCGCCCACCTGGTCCACCTGGACCAGCAGGGTGTCGCCGTCGCAGTCGAGGGAGACCGAGCGCACCCACTGGACGTGGCCGCTGGTGTCGCCCTTGCGCCAGTACTCCCCGCGGGAGCGGGACCAGTAGGTGGCCCGTCCGGTGGTCAGAGTGCGGTGCAGGGCCTCGTCGTCCATCCAGCCCACCATCAGCACGCGGTGGTCGGTGGCGTCCTGCACCACGGCGGTGATCAGACCGGCCCGATCCCTCGTGAGCCGCGCAGCGATCTCGGGGTCGAGGGAGCCCGCGGGCCTCGGCCCGGTCACAGTGCCTGCTCCAGCTCCCCGGCCCGATCGGTGCGCTCCCAGGTGAACTCCGGCAGCTCCCGGCCGAAGTGCCCGCCTGTCGAGGTGAGGCGGTAGATGGGGCGCAGCAGGTCCAGGGCGTCGATCAGGGCCGCCGGGCGCAGGTCGAACACCCGGCGCACGGCAGCGGCGATCTGGTGGTCCGGTCGCACACCGGTGCCGAAGGTCTGCACGTACAGGCCCATCGGCTCGGCCACCCCGATCGCGTAGGCGACCTGGACCTCGCAGCGCTTGGCGAGACCCGCGGCGACGATGTTCTTGGCCACCCAGCGCATCGCGTAGGCACCGGAGCGATCCACCTTCGAGGGGTCCTTGCCGGAGAAGGCGCCGCCGCCGTGGCGGGCCATGCCGCCGTAGGTGTCCACGATGATCTTGCGGCCCGTGAGACCGGCGTCACCCTTGGGTCCGCCGATCACGAAGCGACCCGAGGGGTTGATGTGGCAGGTGACGTCGGAGACGTCCAGGCCGAGCTCACCCAGCTCCTCGAGCACGGGAGCGATGACCACCTTGCGCAGGGCCGGGGCCAGCTGGGTGTCGAGGTCGATCTCCTCGGCGTGCTGGCTGGAGACCACCACGGCCTCCACGCTGCGGGCGATGTCGTCCTCGTCGTAGCCGATGGTGACCTGGGTCTTGCCGTCCGGGCGCAGATAGGGCAGCACGCCGTCGCGCCGAGCGCGCGAGAGGTTGCGGGTCAGCGTGTGGGCGGCGTGGATCGGAAGCGGCATCAGCTCGGGGGTGTCGTCGCACGCGTAGCCGAACATGAGGCCCTGGTCCCCGGCACCGAGCCGGGCGTACTCCTCGGAGCTGCCGCCGCGGGACTCGAAGGAGGTCTCCACGCCGGCGGAGATGTCGCCGGACTGGGAGCCGATCGACACCTCGATGCCGCAGGAGTCGGCGTCGAAGCCCTTCTCGGAGGAGTCGTAGCCGATGTCCCGGATCACGTCGCGCACGATGCGCGCGACATCGCTGTACCCGCGGGTGCGCACCTCCCCGGCGACGTGCACCAGGCCCGTGGTGACCATGGTCTCCACGGCGACCCGGGCGTCCCGGTCCTGGGACAGCATGTCGTCGAGGATGGAATCGGAGATCTGGTCGCAGATCTTGTCGGGGTGGCCCTCGGTGACCGATTCGGACGTGAAGGTGCGCAGCTCGCTGGAGGTCATGGCCTCTAGGGTACGGCCGGGAGCCGACGCACGAGCTCATCGAGCACGGCGTGGGCGACCTGCGTCTTGCTGCCCTCGGAGCGGGCGACCTGCCGGCCCTCGGAGTCGAGGATCATCACGGAGTTGTCCGCCGAGCCGAACACGCCGGTGGTGACGTCGTTGAACACCAGCAGGTCGGCGCCCTTGCGGCGGGCCTTCTGCGCGGCGAGCTCCAGGGCACTGTGACCTGCGCCTCCGGTCTCGGCGGCGAACCCGACGATCCCCGGGCGGGGCTCCTCGCCGCGCCAGGTGACCGTGCTGCGCAGGATGTCCTCGGTGCGCCGCAGGGCGATCGCTGGGGCGTCCTGCTCGGCGGGGTCCTCGCTCTTCTTGATCTTGTCGGCGGAGCGCTCCGCGGCGGTGAAGTCGGCCACGGCGGCCGCCATCACCACGGCATCGACGTGCTCCCGCTGCTCGGCGATCAGCGAGGCGAGCTCGGCGGCGGTGACGACGTCGCGCCGGTCGACGCCCGGCGGGTCCTCGAGCTGCACGTTCGCCGCCGCCAGGGTGACGCGCGCACCGCGCACCAGGGCGGCGTGTGCGAGGGCCCAGCCCTGACGGCCCGAGGAGTGGTTGGCCAGGAACCGGACCGGGTCCAGCTCCTCCCTTGTGCCGCCGGCGCTGATCAGCAGGCGGCGGCCCTCCAGGTCGCGGTGCACGGCACCCAGGGCGGTGCGCGGGGCGGCGATGGCCGCGCGCGCCGCGTCCAGGATGGCGGCGGGCTCGGGCAGGCGACCGGGGCCGGAGTCCGGTCCGGTGAGGCGACCCACGGCGGGCTCCAGCACGACCAGACCGCGCTCGCGCAGCACCGCCACGTTCTCCACGGTGGCGGGGTGCTCCCACATCTCTGTGTGCATCGCCGGGGCGACCACCACCGGTGCCCGGGTCACCAGCAGGGAGGCGGTCAGCAGGTCGTCGCCGCGTCCCATGCGCAGGCGAGCGAGCAGGTCCGCGGTGGCGGGGGCGATCACCACCAGGTCGGCCTGCTGGCCGACCCGGACGTGAGCGACCTCCTCGACGCGCTCGAACACGCTGGTGAGCACCTCGTGGTGGCTGAGCGCCTCCCAGGTGGCGGTGCCCACGAACTGGAGGGAGGAGGCGGTGGGGATGACCTGGACATCGGCTCCCTCACCGACAAGACCGCGCACCAGGTGCGCGGTCTTGTAGGCGGCGATGCCGCCGCCCACGCCCACCAGGACGCGGGCACCGGCGAGGCTGTTCATGGGATCGCTGGATTCGCGAGGATCAGAAGGTGAAGTCCGAGGGCGGGACCTCGGGGGCGTCGTCACCGAGCACCAGGGGGGCGGGGCCGTCCTCCTGGGCCGCCTGCGCGGCGGCCACCTCGGCCTCGTCGACCTCACGCACGGTGAGCAGGCCCTCGTCGATCTCGCGCAGGGCGATGGAGAGCGACTTCTCCTGGTTGTGGACGTCCACCAGCGGTCCTACGAACTCCAGCAGGCCCTCGGAGAGCTGCGAGTAGTAGGCGTTGATCTGGCGGGCACGCTGAGAGGCGTACAGGACCAGGGCGTACTTGGAATCGACGGTCTCCAGCAGGCCGTCGATCGGCGGGTTCGTGATGCCTTCGGGATGGGCGACGGTTCCAGCCACGGAAGTCCCTTCGTAGTGGTGGGTGCGACACTCCAGGATACGCGCCGGGGCGCGAGGGGGCCAGGAGCTGTGCGGAGGGGTCAGGTGAGGTCGCCCACGCCCATCAGCGCCGCCAGCTGGGCGGAGGCGCGGTCCACCGTGTCGTTGACGACGGTGACGTCGAACTCCCCCTCGGCGGCGAGCTCGATCCGGGCGGTGGCCAGACGGCGCTCCCGTTCCTCCTCGCTCTCGGTGCCGCGGCCGACGAGGCGCTGCACGAGGGTGTCCCAGTCCGGTGGGGCCAGGAACACGAATCGGGAGTCCGGCAGGGTCTCGCGGATCTGCCGGGCACCGGCGAGGTCGATCTCCAGGAGGACGGGACGGCCCTCGGCGACGGCCTGCTCGACGGGCCCGCGGGGGGTGCCGTAGCGGTGGCGGCCGTGCACCACGGCCCATTCCAGCATCTGGCCGGACTCCACCAGCTCGGTGAACTCGTCCTCGCTCAGGAACCGGTAGTGGACGCCGTCCCTCTCACCGGGCCGCGGAGGCCGGGTGGTGGCGGAGACCGAGAGCCAGATCTGGGGATAGCGGGCGCGGATGGCGGCCGAGACGGTTCCCTTGCCCACCGCGGTGGGCCCTGCCAGGACCGTCACCGGGGCCGGCACCGCGCGGGGGCCGGCCCCCGGAGCGCAGGTCACTCGGAGAAGTGCGCGACGAGCTTCTCCGCCTGGTGGGAGCCGAGGCCGCGGATCTTGCGGGATGGGGAGATGCCGATCTCCTCCATGATCTGCTGCGCCTTGACCTTGCCGACGCCCGGGAGGGCCTCCAGCAGGGCGGAGACGCGCAGGCGGCCGATGACCTCGTTGGACTCGGCCTCCTTGAGGACCTTCGAGATCTCTTCGCCGCGACGGCCGGCGCTGTCCTTCAGGCGGGCCTTGATCGCCGCTCGCTCACGACGGGCCTCAGCGGCCTTCTTGAGGGCGTCCGCCCGCTGCTCGGGGGTGAGGGGAGGGAGAGCCACGGTTCTTACCTCTTGTTCTGTTGCGTTCGCAGTCGGATCCGGCAGAGCGCCGGGCGTGGGTAGAGCGTAACCCCATCATGGTGGCGGGGCGCACACCTGACACGCTTCTTACCAGGTGGGCGCGTCGATCCTGCCCGTTTCGTACATCTTTCTGAGCGCTTCGGCGCGATCCGTCAGATCCTGGGGCAGTGGTCCGGCGGCCAGCAGGCCCCGCGACAGGCACACCAGCACTCGCGCGGCGGCCGGTCCGAACACCTCCGGCAGCTGCGTAGGTCCCGCCCCCTGCGCTCCGAACCCGGGAGCGAGCAGGGGCACCGTGGGGGCGGCGCGGTCGAGTCCGAGACGGCGGTAGGAGTCTTTGACGGTGGCCCCCACCACCAGGCCCACGCTCCCCCATGCGTCCTCGGACCCGCGCCCGGCCGCCTCGGCGTATCGTGCCACCTCCCGGGCGAGCGGGGATCCCTCGGCCGTGCGTGCGTGCTGCACCGCCTCGGCTCCGGGGTTCGAGGTGAGGGCGAGGACGAACAGACCCTTCCCGTGCTCGCGCGCCAGTTCGACCGCAGGTTCCAGGGAGCCGGCCCCCAGGTACGGGCTCACGGTGATCGCATCGGCCTCCGCCACGGCCCCGGGCTGCAGGTGCGCCTGGGCGTAGGCCGCCATGGTGGAGCCGATGTCGCCCCGCTTGACGTCCAGCACGGTGAGCACACCGCGCTCGCGGGCCCGGGCGAGCAGCTCCTCGAGCACCGCCACGCCTGCGGATCCGTGCCGTTCGAAGAACGCGGACTGCGGCTTGACGGCGCAGACCCGCCCGGCCACCGCGTCCAGGGTCCGCAGGGAGAACTCCCGCAGTCCCGCGGCATCGTCGGTGAGCCCCCAGTCCCGCAGCAGCGCGGCGTGCGGGTCGATGCCGGCGACGATCGGTCCGCTCTCCGCGACCGCGCGCTGCAGCCGCCGCCCGAAGGTCGGGCCGGAGGAGGCCGGGGCGCTCACTGCGCGCATCCGGCTCGGGTGGCCTCGAGGCGCTCGGTGTGCTGCTGCAGGCTGGTCACGGTGAAGGGCTCCGCGGGCAGCGCCTCGATCGCCTGCACCGCGGCCTGGAACTCCTGCACCGTGGTGATGATCGGGATGTCCATGCTGGTGGCAGCGGCCCGGATGGCGTAGCCGTCGGCACGGGCATCCGTGCCCGACGGCGTGTTGGCCACCAGTGTGACCTCCCCGGACTCGATCAGATCGATCACGCTGGGCTCCGTCCCGGGCTGGGATGCCTTGCGCAGGATGCGGCAGGGGATCCCCGAGCGCCGCAGGGTACGGCCCGTGCCCTCGGTGGTGAGCACCTCGAATCCGAGCGCCGCCAGTCGCGCGACGGCCAGCACCACCCCGCGCTTGTCGCGATCGGCAACGGAGACGAACACCGCACCCGAGGAGGGCAGCCCCTGTCCGGCGATCGCCAGCTGGGACTTCGCAAAGGCCAGCGGGAAGGTGCTGTCCAGTCCCATCACCTCACCGGTGGAGCGCATCTCGGGCCCCAGCAGCGAGTCCACGGCCTGGCCATCAGCGGTGCGGAACCTCTTGAAGGGCAGCACCGCCTCCTTGACCGCGATCGGTGCGTCCAGCGGCAGGTCCGTGCCGTCGCCCTGCGCGGGCAGCACTCCCTGCTCCCGCAGCTGGGCGATCGAACGGCCGATCTTGACCAGCGCGGCGGCCTGGGCCAGCGCCACTCCGGTGGCCTTGGCGACGAAGGGCACGGTGCGGGAAGCGCGCGGATTCGCCTCCAGCACGTACAGGACGTCCTGCGACAGTGCGTACTGGACGTTCAGCAGGCCGCGCACGCCCACCCCCTCCGCGATCGCGCGGGTTGAGGTGCGAATGCGCTCGATGACCTCCTCACCCAGCGAGACCGGCGGCAGGGTGCAGGCCGAGTCGCCCGAGTGGATGCCGGCCTCCTCGATGTGCTCCATGATCCCGCCGACGTAGAGGTCCTCCCCGTCGAACAGGGCGTCCACGTCGATCTCAACCGCGGTGTCCAGGAAGCGATCGATGAGGATGGGCGCCTGGGCGCGGCCGCCGTCGGGGAGGTTCCGGGCCACGTAGTCGACCAGCCCCTCCTCGTCGTACACGATCTCCATGCCGCGCCCGCCCAGCACGTAGCTGGGCCGCACCAGCACCGGGTAGCCCACGGAGGCCGCCACCTCGCGGGCGTCCTCCAGCGCCCAGGCCGTCCCGTAGGGCGGGGCCGGCAGACCGGCGCGCGCGAGCACCGCACCGAACTCGCCGCGGTCCTCGGCGGCGTCGATCGCGGCAGGATCGGTGCCCAGGATCGGCAGACCGGCGTCCTGCAGGCGCCGCGCCAGGGACAGCGGGGTCTGCCCGCCCAGCTGCACGATCACCCCGGCCACGGGTCCCGCGGCCTTCTCGGCCTCGTACACCTCGAGCACGTCCTCGAAGGTGAGGGGCTCGAAGTAGAGGCGATCGGCGATGTCGTAGTCGGTGGAGACGGTCTCGGGGTTGCAGTTGACCATGACGGTCTCGTACCCCAGGCCGTCCTCCGTCTCCGCGCGGCTCAGGGCGAGGGCGGCATGCACGCAGGAGTAGTCGAACTCGATGCCCTGCCCGATCCGGTTGGGTCCCGAGCCCAGGATCAGCACGGCGGAGCGCTCGCGCGGCTCCACCTCGGTCTCCTGGTCGTAGGTGGAGTAGTGGTACGGGGTGCGGGAGGCGAACTCGGCAGCGCAGGTGTCGACCGTCTTGTAGACGGGGTTGATGCCCAGGGCCTCGCGCACTCCCTTGATCACCTCGCCGTCGACGTGGCGCAGCTGTCCGATCTGGTCGTCAGCCAGGCCGTGGCGCTTGGCCAGCATGATCAGGGGCGCGTCCAGCACCTCGGCCTCGCGGATGCGGGTGGCGATCTCGGCGACCTGCAGCATCTGGTCCAGGAACCAGCGGTCGATGGCGGTGGCCTCGTACAGGCGCTCGATGGTCTCGGCGGGGTCCACGATGCCCTCGGCCGCCGAGCGCAGCACCCGCGCGATGGTCACCAGTCGCGTGTCGGTGGGGGTGCGCACCTGCTCGATCAGGGCGGCGACCTCGGAGGCGGTGGGCGCCTCCCCGCGGAAGTCCGGCAGGGACGCCGTGACGTCCAGGGAGCGCTGGGCCTTGCCGAGCGCCTCGGTGAAGCTGCGGCCCAGGGCCATGGCCTCCCCCACGCTCTTCATGGTGGTGGTCAGGGTGGGGTCCGCGGCCGGGAACTTCTCGAAGGCGAAGCGGGGGACCTTGACCACGACGTAGTCGAGGGTGGGTTCGAAGCTGGCCGGGGTGGTGCCGGTGATGTCGTTGCGGATCTCGTCCAGGCTGTAGCCGATGGCCAGGCGGGCGGCGATCTTCGCGATCGGGAACCCGGTGGCCTTCGAGGCCAGGGCCGAGGAGCGCGAGACGCGCGGGTTCATCTCGATGACCACGGTGCGCCCGGTCTCGGGGTGCACGGCGAACTGCACGTTGCAGCCGCCGGTGTCCACGCCGACCTCGCGGATGATGCCGATGCCCAGGTCGCGCAGCTGCTGCAGCTCGACATCGGTGAGCGTGAGCGCCGGCGCGACGGTGACCGAGTCGCCGGTGTGCACGCCGACGGGGTCCACGTTCTCGATGGAGCACACCACCACACAGTTGTCGCGGTGGTCGCGCATCAGCTCCAGCTCGAACTCCTTCCACCCCAGGATGGACTCCTCCAGCAGCACCTCGGTGGTGGGCGAGTAGTGGAGACCGGCGCCGGCGATGTGGCGCAGGTCGTCCTCGTCGTAGGCCATCCCGGATCCCAGGCCGCCCATGGTGAAGCTGGGGCGCACCACCATCGGGTAGCCCAGCTCCTCCGCCGCTGCCAGGCACTCGTCCATGGAGTGGCAGATCACCGAGCGGGCGGATTCGCCGCCCACGCGCTCCACGACCTCCTTGAAGCGGCTGCGGTCCTCGGCCCGCTGGATCGCCTCGAGGCTGGCACCGATCATCTCGACGCCGAACTCCTCCAGAACGCCCTGCTCGGCGAGGGCCACGGCGGCGTTCAGCGCCGTCTGCCCGCCCAGGGTGGGCAGGATCGCGTCGGGGCGCTCCTCGGCGATGATCGAGCGGATCACCTCCGGATCGATCGGCTCGATGTAGGTGGCATCGGCGATGTCCGGGTCCGTCATGATGGTGGCCGGGTTGGAGTTGACCAGGATGACCCGCAGGCCCTCCTCGCGCAGCACCCGGCAGGCCTGGGTGCCGGAGTAGTCGAACTCGGCGGCCTGCCCGATCACGATGGGACCGGAGCCGATCACCAGGACGGAGGAGAGATCGGTACGACGGGGCATCAGGACTCCTTGTTCCCTGCGGCGGAGCCGGCGCGGTGCTCGCGCACCAGCTGGGCAAGACGATCGAAGAGGTAGGCGGCGTCGTGGGGGCCGGCCGCGGCCTCAGGGTGGTACTGGACGGAGTAGGCGGGGATGTCGAGGCATCGGATGCCCTCGACCACGTCGTCGTTGAGGCCGACGTGGGAGACCACGACCCGTCCGTAGCGGCCCCCGCCGTGCGGGGCCGTGTGCTCGCCCTCCAGCGGCACGTCCACGGCGAAGCCGTGGTTGTGGGCGGTGATCTCGACCTTCCCGGTGGCGCGGTCCAGCACGGGCTGGTTGATGCCGCGGTGGCCGTACTTCAGCTTGTAGGTGCCGAAGCCGAGCGCGCGGCCCAGCAGCTGGTTGCCCAGGCAGATCCCGAAGTACGGCAGCCCCGCGTCGAGGGCGCCCCGCAGCAGTTCCACCTGGTGGTCCGCGGCGGCCGGGTCCCCGGGCCCGTTGGAGCAGAACAGGGCGTCCGGCTCGGTGGCCAGCAGTTCCTCGAGGGTGGTGGTGGCCGGCAGCAGGTGCACTCGCAAGCCTCGCTCGAGCATGCTGCGGGGGGTGGCGCCCTTGATCCCGAGATCCAGGGCGGCCACGGTGCCGATCACCTCGCCCTCGGGCTCCAGCACCACGGGCTGGGCGATGGTCACCTCCGCCAGGAAGTCCGCGCCGGCCATGGCGGGCGCCGAGCGCACCTCCGCCAGCAGCTCCTCGGTGCTGCGGGTGAGCGCGTCGCCGGAGAACACGCCGCCCCGCATGGAGCCCTGCTCGCGCAGGATGCGGGTGATCATGCGGGTGTCGATACCAGCGATGCCCACCACGTCCTCGGCGGCCAGGAAGTCCTCCAGCGACTGCTCGCTGCGCCAGTTGGAGACCGTCCGGCTGGCCTCGCGCACCGCGTAGCCGCGCACCCACACGCGGCGGGACTCCATGTCGGCGGTGTTGACGCCGGTGTTGCCGATGTGGGGAGCGGTCTGCACCACGATCTGGCCGGCGTAGGAGGGATCGGTGAGGGTCTCCTGGTACCCGGTCATGCCGGTGGAGAACACCACTTCGCCCAGGCGAGCGCCGCGGGCGCCGTAGGCGGTGCCGTGCACCACCGTGCCGTCCTCCAGGATCAGTACGGCGGAGTCGGTGCGGGAGGTCATGACGGGTCCTTCCTCAGGAGCAGATCGTGGTCGGCGCGATGGGCCAGTCGCAGGCCCGTGTCGAGCTCGGTGGAGTCCGGGCCGTGCTGCCAGCGGATCACCAGCAGCCCGTCCCCGCCGACCACCTTCCCGGCCATGCCGGGGGCGGCGGCGACCTCGGTCACCGCATCACCGGGAATGGTGAAGGAGGGGGCGCCCTCCCTCTCGATGCGCCAGGTGCCGGCGGTGCCACGAGTGAGCCGGGCCCGCGAGCGGGTGCCCAGCCCGTGGGCGACCACGCGCTCGAAGGGACGGTCCGCGAGCACGGTACTCACATACACGGCGTCGAAGGGACCCGCGTCCACGCCGTGGTCGAGCTGCTCGACGGGCGCGTCGGGGGCAGGGGCGGGAAGGGCGGACTGCCGCACGCCACGGCCGCGCCAGCCCAGGTGCATCAGCGCCAGGATGCCGGCGAACACCGCGGCCAGGATCAGGACGGGTACGAGCTGATCCATCCGCTCAGCGCTCCACGAGTGCGCCGTCGCGCACGGTCACGCGACCGGCGTGGACGGTCAGACGGTTCATGCCCGGCAGCTCGAGGCCGATGTAGGGACTGTTGGCGCTGCGGGACGCGTGCTCGGCGACGTCCACGGCGCGGCGCGGGCGCGGGTCCCACACCAGCAGGTGGGCGGGCGATCCCGGTTCGAGGGCCCGGCCGTGGTCCTCGTCTCGGGCGATCAGCGCCGGGGTCTCCGAGAGCACCCGGGCCACGTCCCGCCAGCTCAGGGCGCCGGTGCCGACCATGGTGTGCTGCACGATCGGCAGGGCGGTCTCCAGGCCGGTCATGCCCATCGCGGCCTGGTCCCACTCGCGGTCCTTGGCGTCGCGCAGGTGGGGGGCGTGGTCGGTGGCGACGATGTCGATGGTGCCGTCGGCCAGGCCCTGCCTCACCGCGTCGACGTCGGCCTGGGTGCGCAGCGGCGGGTTGACCTTGTAGCGGGCGTCGAAGCCGCGCACCTCCTCGTCGGTCAGCAGCAGATGGTGCGGGGTGACCTCTGCGGTCACGGCGACGCCTCGCTGCTTGGCCCAGCGCACGATGTCCACGCTGCCTGCGGTGGACAGGTGGCACACGTGCAGGCGGGAGCCGACATGCTGGGCGAGCAGCACGTCGCGGGCGATGATCGACTCCTCGGCGACGGCCGGCCAGCCGGTCAGGCCCAGCTCGGCGGAGACCACCCCCTCGTGCATCTGCGCGCCCTCGGTCAGGCGGGGGTCCTGGGCGTGCTGGGCGATGACCCCGTCGAAGGCCTTCACGTACTCCAGGGCACGGCGCATCAGCACGGGATCGTGCACGCACTTGCCGTCGTCGCTGAACACCCGCACCCGGGCGCGGGAGCTGGCCATCGCGTCGAGCTCGGCCAGCCGCTCCCCCGCCAGGCCCACGGTGACCGCGCCGACAGGCCGCACGGTGCACCAGCCGGCGCTGTCACCGGCGCGGGCCACCTGCTCGACGACCCCGGCGGTGTCGGCCACGGGCGTGGTGTTGGCCATGGCGTGGACGGCGGTGAAGCCGCCCCGGGCCGCGGCACGGGTACCGGTCTCGACGGTCTCGGACTCCTCGCCGCCGGGCTCGCGCAGGTGGGTGTGGAGATCCACCAGGCCGGGCAGGACCACGCAGCCCTCCGCGTCGATGATCTCGGTGCCCTCGGGTGCGGTCAGATCAGGGCCGATCTCCTGGATCAGGCCGCCGACCAGCAGCACGTCGGTGCGCTCGTCGCCGTACAGGGAGCCGCCGCGCACCAGGACGGGGGCCGGGGGCGGTGGGGTGAGGTTCGTGGTCATCGGGCGTCCTCCCGGTCATCGGTGGCGAGCAGGTGGTAGAGCACGGCCATGCGGACGAACACGCCGGAGGCGACCTGTTCGACGATCACGCTGCGGTCGGAGTCGGCGACGTCCCCGGCGATCTCGAAGCCGCGGTTCATGGGGCCGGGATGCAGCACGATGGCGTGGTCGGGCAGGCGTGCGGCCCGCTGGGTGCTGAGCCCGTAGCGGCGGCTGTACTCGCCCTCGGTGGGGAAGAAGCCCCCGCCCACCATCCGCTCGCGCTGCACCCGCAGCATCATCACGGCGTCCGGGCCTGCCGCGAGGGCCTCGTCGAGGTCGTAGAGGACCTCGCAGGGCCAGGCGTGCGCGCCGACGGGAAGCAGGGCGGGCGGTGCGACCAGGGTGACTCTCGCTCCCAGCAGGGTCAGCAGGAGCATGTTGGAGCGGGCCACCCGGGAGTGGAGCACATCGCCCACGATGACCACGTGCAGGCCGTCCAGCCCCCCGTTCGGGTCGCCGGGGCGCAGGTGGTGGCGCAGCGTGAAGGCGTCCAGCATGGCCTGGGTGGGGTGCTCGTGGGCACCGTCACCGGCATTGATGATCGGCTGGTCGATCCACCCGGCATGGGCGAGCTGGTGCGCGGCACCCGAGGAGGCCGAGCGCACCACGACGGCGTCGGCACCCATGGCCTGCAGGGTCAGAGCTGTGTCCTTGAGCGACTCGCCCTTGGACAGGCTGGATCCCTTGGCCGAGAAGTTGATGACGTCGGCCGAGAGCCGTTTGGCGGCGGCCTCGAAGCTGATGCGGGTGCGCGTGGAGTCCTCGAAGAAGAGGTTCACCACGGTGGATCCCACCAGGGTGGGCAGCTTGCGGATCGAGCGGGACTGGGTGGCTGCCATGTGCTCGGCGGTGGCGAGCAGGGCGACGGCCTCGGTGCGGTCCAGATCGGCGATGGAGATGAAGTGCCTCATGCCTGGTCCTCACCCGCCGGTCGCACGATGTCGACGCAGTCCTCGCCGTCGGTCTCGGTGAGGTGGACGAACACCCGCTCGGAGCGCGAGGTGGGGAGGTTCTTGCCGACGTGGTCGGCTCGGATGGGCAGTTCGCGGTGGCCGCGGTCCACCAGCACCGCCAGGCGCACCGCTGCGGGGCGTCCGATGGCGCTGAGGGCGTCCAGGGCGGCGCGCACGGTGCGGCCCGAGTAGAGGACGTCGTCGACCAGCACCACGGTGCGGCCGTCGATTCCCTCGCGGGGGATGCGGGTGGGGCTCGGTGCCCGCGTGGGGTGCTTGCGCAGGTCGTCGCGGTACAGGGTGATGTCCAGCGAGCCGTGGAGCTGCTCGATGTCGCCGCCCAGGCCCTCGGCGCGGACGATGTTCTCCGCCAGACGGCGGGCCAGGGGGACGCCGCGGTGCGGGATGCCCAGCAGCACCAGGTCCTCGGCGCCGTGGCCGCTCTCGAGGATCTCGTGGGCGATGCGGGTCAGGGCACGGCGGATCTCCTCCGTGCCCAGCACCCGACTGCGATGGTCAGTCGATGACTGGTCGGTCATTGCTCTCCCTTGGGCGCCTCACAGGACGCGTTGTTAAAGGGTGGTGGTGGCGTTCAGGTGGTTCGTGCGCAGTGTAGTGCGGTCTCAGCCGAGCATGCTGCGCATGTCCAGCAGGCGCTGCAGCAGGCCGTTGACGAACCGGGGGGAGCCCTCCGTGGACAGCACTTCGGCGATCTTCGTGTACTCGCCCACGATCACGCCGCGCGGGGTGTCAGGCTCCTCGGGGCCGTGCACCACCTCGGCCGCCCCCAGCCGTAGGATCGCTCGATCCACCGCGGGCATGCGCTGCAGGGGCCAGTCCCGGGAATGGGTGGCGAGCTGCTCGTCGATCTCCTCGGCGTGCTGGGCGTACAGCGACACCAGTTCGCGGGACCACTGCGGCAGCGGCGACTGCGCGGCGGTGCGGGCGATGCGGTCCTCGAGGACCTCGCGCACAGCGCGACCGCGCGCATCGGCCTCGTAGAGCACGTCGATCGCGCGGATGCGGTCGCGACTGCGGCCGGTGAGGCGGTCG
The DNA here is from genome assembly GCF_025143785.1 of Brachybacterium sp. p3-SID1565. Lineage (NCBI taxonomy): Bacteria > Bacillati > Actinomycetota > Actinomycetes > Micrococcales > Dermabacteraceae > Brachybacterium > Brachybacterium sp. p3-SID1565. The sequence goes on along the minus strand of NZ_JAMBDS010000025.1, from coordinate 13,254 downwards.
GTGCGGGCGGGAACGGTGCGCTCGAAGGCCACCTCCTCCCCCTCCCTGCCGGGCAGGGGGAGGCCCGGGTCCTTCTGGGTCCTGCGGGCCGCGCCGGGGGTGTCGGTCACGTCAGGCGCGCCCGAGGTAGTCGCCCGAGCGGGTGTCCACCTTCACCTTGGTGCCCTGCTCCAGGAACAGGGGGACCTGGATCTCGTGGCCGGTCTCCACGGTGGCGGGCTTGGTGCCGCCGCTGGAGCGGTCGCCCTGCAGGCCCGGCTCGGTGAAGGTGATCTCGAGCACCACGGAGGCCGGCAGCTCGATGTACAGCGGGGTGCCCTCGTGGAAGGCGACGATGACGTCCTGCCCCTCGAGCATGAAGTCCTTGGCGTCGCCGACGACCTCGGAGGTGACGTTGGTCTGCTCCCAGGTGGAGGTGTCCATGAACACGTACATGTCGCCATCTAGGTAGGAGTACTGCATGTCGCGACGGTCCACCGTCGCCGTCTCCACCTTCACCCCCGCGTTGAAGGTCTTGTCCACGGTCTTGCCGGACAGGACGTTCTTGAGCTTGGTGCGCACGAAGGCCGGGCCCTTGCCGGGCTTGACGTGCTGGAACTCGACAACGCTCCACAGCTGGCTGTCCAGCTTCAGGACCATTCCGTTCTTGAGGTCGTTCGTCGTCGCCATGGATCTCCTCGTAGCTGCCCACCCGGGCCGCAGGGCCGGCAGGCGTGGTTCGGTGGACCGCTCGGGGCGGGCCGCGAGCGCTGGTTGCTCGGGGCGGGCCGCGAGCGCTGGTTAAGGATAGCGCGCCGTCATGAGGTCAGATCGATCATGGCCAGCAGGCGCACCAGCAGCGGGTGCGCCGCACTCTCCTCGCGCCAGCCACTGGTCTTCAGCGAGCGGGAGACCGTCTGCTGGGTGATGCCGAGCAGGGCGGCCAGGTCACGCTGGGTGAGCTGGGGATTCCCGCGCAGCGCCCGCACCACGCGCCACTGGCCCGTGCTGCGGGTGGCGATCATCCATCCGATCAGGCGCAGCACGGCCTCCGCATCGGCCGCGGTGGCAGCGTGACGGGGATCGCCCGCGCGGACGGACAGCGGCACCTGGGCCGTGGCACGGGCGGCCCGCAGCGCCTGGCGCGCGGCGTCCACGGCCGGCCCGCGCAGGGCTCGCACCTCGGCCGGCAGCGGGGCGTCGACTCCGCCCACGCCGAGTCCGACGCACCAGCCCCCGAGCTCGGCGGTGGTGCAGATCGCCTCGACGGCCTGCTCGGCGCGGTCGAGCACCACGATGGCCTCCTCCCCCATCGTGCGCTCGAGCGGACGGCGCAGCCCCAGCGGGGCCAGGGCCTCGCCCAGCTCTGCGACGGGATCGGACCGGCCGGCCCGGGAGGCGGATCGGGAGGGGGCGAGCAGCAGCACGTGCATGCCCGCACCCTAGCATTGCACAGCTGTATTGCGCTGTACTTCACGAATCAGCTCTCACGAACTGATTGCCGCCGGGTGGACCACCAGGGAGGCCCATCCGGCCCCCGCCCGATCCAGGGGTGGTCACCCCCACCGCTCGGGGAGGGGGAACCGGCTCAGGCCAGCTGCACGAGCTCCTCGTACTCCGCGTTCCACAGGTCCTCGACCGCGTCGGGCATCAGCAGCACGCGCTCCGGGGAGAGCGCTGTGACGGCGCCGGGATCGTGCGAGACCAGCACCACTGCCCCCTCGAAGGCTGCCAGGGCCCCGAGGATCTCCTCGCGGCTGGCGGGATCGAGGTTGTTGGTGGGCTCGTCCAGCAGCAGCACGTTCGCACTGGAGACCACCAGGGTGGCCAGGGCCAGGCGGGTCTTCTCCCCGCCGGAGAGCACCCGGGCGGGCTTGTGCACGTCGTCGCCGGAGAACAGGAAGGAGCCCAGGATCTTGCGGGCCTCCACCTCGGGCAGCTCGATGGCCGCGCTCATCATGTTCTCCAGCACGGTACGGTCCAGGTCCAGGGTCTCGTGCTCCTGGGCGTAGTACCCGATGCGCAGGCCGTGCCCAGGGAGGATGCTCCCGGTGTCCGGCTGGTCCACTCCGGCCAGGATCCGCAGCAGCGTGGTCTTGCCCGCCCCGTTCAGCCCCAGGATCACGACGCGGGATCCGCGGTCGATGGCCAGGTCCACGTCGGTGAAGATCTCCAGGCTGCCGTAGGACTTCGAGAGCCCCTCCGCCATCAGCGGTGTCTTCCCCGACGGCGCGGGCTTGGGGAAGCGCAGGGAGGCCACGCGGTCCTTCTGCCGCTCCCCCTCGGTGCTCTCCAGCATCCGCTCGGCACGGCGCAGCATGTTCTGGGCCGCCACCGCCTTGGTGGCCTTGGCACGCATCTTCTCGGCCTGGGCGGTGAGGGCGGAGGCCTTCTTCTCGGCGCTGAGCCGCTCCCGCCGGCGGCGCTTCTCGTCGTCCTCGCGCTGGCGCAGATACTGCTTCCAGCCCATGTTGTACACATCGATCACGGCGCGATTGGCGTCGAGGTAGAAGACCTTGTTCACCACCTGCTCCACCAGCTGCACGTCATGACTGATCACGATCAGCCCGCCGCGATAGCTCATCAGGTACTCACGCAGCCACACCACCGAGTCCGCATCGAGGTGGTTGGTGGGCTCGTCGAGGATCATGGTGGTGGCCTGCGAGAACAGGATGCGGGCCAGCTCCACGCGCCGCCGCTGGCCACCGGAGAGGGTGCCCAGCTCCTGCTCGAGCAGACGATTGGGCAGCCCGAGGTTGGCGGCCATGCGCTTGGCCTCGGCCTCGGCTGCGTATCCGCCGACGGCATCGAGCTCGGCCTCCAGACGCGGGTAGCGGTTCATGGCCTTCTCGCGCCTGGCCTCGGACAGGCTCATGTCGGCCATCTCCTCCTCCGCGCGGCGCAGGCGGCGCAGCACGTCGTCCAGGCCCCGGGCCGACAGGATCCGGGAGATGACCGTCTCGGAGTCGTCGCCGCTGTGGGTGTCCTGCGGCAGGTAGCCCAGCTCCCCGCTCACCTCGACGGTGCCCTCGGTGGGCTGGATCGCGCCGGAGAGCACCTTGGTCAGCGTGGTCTTGCCGGCTCCGTTCCTGCCCACCAGTCCCACGCGGTCACCGTCCACCACCTGGAAGCTCACCTCGCTCATGAGCAGCCGGGCGCCGACGCGGACGGCGAGGTCGTGCACGGTGATCACCTAGGGGCTCGCTTTCGTCAGGCACCGGGGCAGGCAGGGATGCGGCCGGAGGGCCGGGTACGAGTGTAGGCGCAGGCAGGACGCCTCCCGCGGGTTGTGACGGGCTTCTCCCCGTCGGACCCTCAGCCAGGGCCGCCAGGGGGGCTTTCGTGAGAAGCTGATCCGGCACGGCCGTGTCCAGCGACCGTCTTTCCAGGCAAGGAGGCACGAGAGATGCGAGTGGGCGTTCCCCGCGAGGTCAAGAACAACGAGAACCGGGTCGGCCTTGCTGCCGCCGGTGTGTACGAGCTGGTGAACCGCGGCCACGAGGTCGTGGTCGAGACCGGCGCCGGCGTGGGTGCCGGCGTCACCGATGACGAGTACCGCGCCGCCGGGGCCACGATCCTCGATTCGGCAGACAAGGTCTGGGAGCAGGCCGACCTGATCGTCAAGGTCAAGGAGCCGCTCGAGGAGGAGTACGAGCGCATGCGCGAGGGGCAGCTGCTCTTCACGTACCTGCACCTCGCGGCCAACAAGCCGCTGGCCGAGGCCCTGATGGAGCGCAGGATCACCTCCGTGGCCTACGAGACCGTCCAACTTCCCAACCGTTCTCTGCCGCTGTTGGCCCCGATGAGCGCGATCGCCGGCCGTCTGGCCACCCAGGTGGCCGCCTACCATCTGATGAGCCCTCTGGGCGGCTCCGGCAAGCTGATGGGCGGCGTCCCCGGCACCGACGAGGCCAAGGTCGTCGTGATCGGTGGCGGCGTGGTGGGCGAGCAGGCGGCCATCATGGCGCGCGGCCTGCATGCCAACGTCACGGTGATGGACGTGAACGTCTCCAGGCTGAACGAGATCTCCACCGTCCACAACGGTGACATCCTCACCCGGTACTCCAGCAAGCTGGACGTCACCGAGCTGGTCACCGGTGCCGACGTCGTGATCGGTTCGGTGCTGATCCCGGGGAAGAGGGCCCCCAAGCTCGTGACCGACGAGATGGTGTCCCAGATGAAGCCGGGCGCCGTGCTGGTGGACGTCGCGATCGACCAGGGCGGTTGCTTCGAGAACTCGAAGCCCACCACCCATGACGCTCCCACCTTCAAGGTCCACGACGCCGTGTACTACTGCGTGGCGAACATGCCCGGCTCCGTGCCGAACACCGCCACCAAGGCGCTGAACAACGCCACCATCCCGTACGTGGTGAAGCTGGCGAACAGCCAGGGCCTGGACGCCCTGAAACAGGATTCGGCACTGGCCAAGGGCCTGCACACCTACAACGGCAAGCTGTACCACGACGGCGTCGGCGAGGCGCACGACATCGAGGTCGCACCGCTCGAAGACGTGCTGGAAAGCTGATCGAACGCACCTGATCTGCACGGGGGCCCGTCACCGCGAGGTGGCGGGCCCCCGTCGTCTCACGATGTGGCACACAGCTCCCCAGATCACATGCAGCACCTAACCTCCGGGAATCCAGATTGTATACAACGAGTCCTCAGGTTCTGCGGGCGGACCCCGAAGGGAGTCACCATGCTGAGAAGGCGAACCGTCGTCACCGCGGGCACCGCCGCCCTGCTCGCCGCCGGCTGCGTGCCGAGGCAGGAGCTCGAGGCGCCGCCGGACAGACCCAACGTGGTCGGCACGGGCGAGCCGACGTCGGGCGTGCGCGAGGGCGGCGATCTGGTGATGGCGCTCTCCTCGGAGCCGGACCGGCTGGATCCGACGACCTCCTCGTCGCTCTACACCCGGTACGTCATGCAGCCGATGTGCGAGAAGCTCTACGACATCGACAGCGACGGCGAGATCGTGCCGATGCTCGCCACCGAGCTGCCCACCATCGAGGAAGGCGGCCTGACGCTGACCTTCCCGCTGCGCACCGATGCCGTGTTCAGCGACGGCGAGCCGTTCAACGCCGCGGCCGTCGCGGCGATGCTCACCCGCCACCTCACGCACGAGGCGTCCTCGCGCAAGTCCGAGCTCGGGCCGGTGGACACGGTCGAGGCCGTGGACGAGCACACCGTCAAGGTGACCTTCTCCGCGCCGTTCTCCCCGTTCACCGCTGCTCTGGCGGACCGCGCCGGCATGATTCTCTCCCCGAAGGCCGTGGAGGAGATGGGCGACGACGTCGGCAATCATCCCGTCGGCGTCGGGGCCTTCCGCTTCGTGGGACGGGTGCCGCAGACCTCCATCGAGCTCGAGCGCGACCCGCTGTACTACGACGCCGACAACGTGCACCTGGACCGGATCATCTACCGGATCATGACCGATGCCAACATCCGCGCCGCGAACGTCCAGAGCGGTGACGTGCACGTCGCCGACAGCATCTCCCCCCAGGACATCGAGGTCCTCGAAGCCGCCCGCGGGGTCACCACGCTGCAGGTCGGCTCGCTCGGGTACCAGGCGCTGACGATCAACCTGCGCGACACGGACCCCGACGGCAACCCCACCGACCCGCCGCTGATCGCCACGGATCCGCGCGTGCGCCAGGCGCTGTCGATCGCGCTGGACCGCGAGGCGCTCACCAACACGGTGTTCAACGGCTGGTACACCCCGGCCGGCTCTCCGATCGCCCCCGGCACCCCGTTCTCCACCCCGGAATCGGACCATCTGCCCGCGTACGACCCCGACGCCGCCAGAACGCTGCTGGCCGAGGCGGGCGCTCCGATCCCCTACCCGCTGCAGGTGAAGGTCTCGAACTCCCAGGACGCGCTGCGCTACGCCCAGGCGATGCAGGCGCAGCTGTCCCAAGCGGGCTTCGCCCTCGCCCTCCTGCCGACCGAGTACACCGCGATCCTCGACGCGCAGGACCGCGGGGACTTCGAGGCGGTGCAACTGGGCTGGTCCGGACGCGTCGACCCGCACGGGAACGCCTACAACTTCTGGACCACGGACGCCTCCAACAACTACTCCGGCTACAGCTCCCCGGAGATGGACGACCTGCTGGCCCGCGGCGCCGAGCAGACCTCGATCGATGACCGCGCCGCGACCTACGGCGAGGCGGTGACCCTCATGCAGGAGGTCAACGCCGTGATCTACCTGTACCGGCAGCGCAGCCTCACCGCCCTCAGCTCCGACGTGACGGGCGTGGCGACCTTCGCCGACGGCGTGGTGCGCCTGTCCCACGCCGCCTTCCTCGACGAGAAGGAGACCTGATCATGGGCCGGTTCCTCGCGGTTCGCGCCGTCGAATCGCTCATCACGCTGCTGATCTCCGCCGCGGTGATCTTCCTAGGCGTGCGCGCGCTGCCGGGCGACCCCGCCCGCGCCATGGCCGGGGAGGAGGCAACGCCCGAGCAGCTCGCCGCCATCCGCGCCGACCTCGGACTCGACCAACCGCTGCTGGTCCAGTTCCTGGCGTTCCTGCGCAACACCGTGACCTTCGACCTCGGCACGTCGACCCGGACGGGCCAGGAGATCACCCAGATGCTCGCCGCCGCGATCCCGGTGACCCTGCAGCTGTCGGTCTACGCGATCATCGTCGCGATCATCATCGGCATCACCTTCGGCATGTACGCCGAGCGCCGACGCGGCAAGCCCGACGAGCTGCTCGCCAACGCCGGTGTGCTGCTCGGTCTGTCCGTACCGAACTTCTGGCTGGGCCTGCTCGGGATCCTCATCCTCGCGGTCATGCTCGGCATCGTCCCCGCCTCCGGGTACGTCCCGTTCTTCGAGAGCCCGGTGCGCAGCATCTACCACCTGACACTGCCTGCGCTCGTGCTCGGCACCGGGCTCGCCGCCGTGATCGCCCGCCAGACCCGCGCGAGCCTCATCGAGACCATGGGCACTGACTACGTCCGCACCGCACGCGCCACCGGCATCGCCCCGCGTCGCGTGCTGTTCCGCTACGGGCTGCGCAACTCCCTCATCGTGCTGGTCACCATCGTCGGCCTCCAGCTGGGCGGCCTCATCTCCGGCGCCGTCGTCACCGAGCGGATCTTCGCCCTGCCGGGGCTCGGCCGCATGACGCTGGACGCCGTGTTCTCCCGCGACTATCCCGTGATCCAGGCCGTGGTGCTCGTGGTCACCTTCTCCTACGTGCTCATCAACTTCCTGGTCGACGTCCTGTACTCCGTCGTCAACCCCCGCATCCGAACAGGCGGTGCCCGCGCATGACCACGACTGCCACCGTCACCGAGCCGCGGACCGCCGTCCGTCGCCGCTCCGGTGTCCTCACGAGGCTCGTGAGCACACCCGCGGGCCTGGCCGGCACCGTGCTCGTCGTGCTCGTGCTCGTCGCCGCGGCCGTCGGTCCGCTGCTGGCGCCGTACAGCTTCGCCGAGACCAACTTCTCCTACCCGTACCAGCAGCTGTTCACCCAGGGATTCTGGCTGGGCACCGACGACCTGGGACGTGACGTGCTCTCGCGTCTGCTTTACGGACTGCGGGCCTCCCTGCTGGTGGGTCTGCTGGCCGTGGGTCTCGCCGTCGCCGTCGGCACGCCGCTGGGGCTGCTCGCCGGCTACTGGCGGCCCGCCGACATGGTGATCTCCCGCTTCGTGGACGTGACACTCGCCTTCCCGTTCCTCATTCTGGCCGTCGGTCTGGCGGCGATCTCCGGGGCGAGCCTCTCCAACGCGGCGATCGCCCTGGGAATCGGGTTCATCCCGAACGTCCTCCGCGTAGTCCGCGGCGAGACGATGCGGCTCAAGCAGGAGTCCTTCGTCAAGGCGGCGGTCGCCACCGACGCACCGCTGTGGCGCATCCTCGGCCGCCACATCCTGCCCAACACGCTCAGCGCGATCATCGTGCAGGCCACCGTGATCCTGCCCGCCGCGATCATCGGCGAGTCGATGCTGTCGTTCCTGGGCCTGGGCATCCAGCCGCCCAACCCGAGTCTCGGCATCATGCTGTCCGATGCGCAGCAGTACATCTACCGCGCGCCGTCGGTGGCGGTCCTCACCGGCCTCACGATCATCATCATGTGCTTCGCCTTCAACCTCTTCGGCGATGCGCTCCGCGATGCGCTCGATCCCAATTCCTCGAAGGGACACTGACCCGTGACATCCTTCACCGCACCCCCGTCGCCGCTGCACCGCCCGGACCTCCGCGGCACCTTCGGCATGGTCAGCTCCACGCACTGGATCGCCTCGGCCACCGCGCAGGGCATGCTCGAGCGCGGCGGCAACGCCTTCGACGCGGCCGTCGCCGGAGCGTTCGTGTTGCACGTGGTCGAGCCGCATCTCAACGGCCCCGGCGGGGACATGACCGGCGTGTTCGCCGCTGTCGCCGACGACTCCCGGCCCCGCGTGCTCATGGGCCAGGGCCCCGCGCCCGCCGGGGCGAGCATCCGGACGTACCGCGACGAGCTCGGTCTGGATCGCGTACCGGGCTCGGGAGCGCTCGCCGCCGCGGTGCCGACGGCCGTGGACGCATGGCTCATGCTGCTGCAGGACTACGGCACGCTGCGCCTGGAGGAGGTGCTCGCCCCGGCGATCCGGTACGCCCGCGACGGTCATCCCGTCCTGCCGCGGGTCGCCGCGCAGATCGCGTCGATGCGGGAGTTCTTCCTCGCCCACTGGCCGAGCTCCGCCGAGCTGTGGCTGACGGACGGTGCGGCTCCGCAGGCGGGCGACCTCATCACCAACCCGCGTTACGCCGACGTGCTGCAGGACCTCGTCGATGCCGCGAACGCCGTCGAGGACCGTGCCGCCGGCATCGCCGCCGCCCGGGACCGCTGGCGCACCGGTCCGGTCGCGGAGGCGATCGACGCGTTCGTCCGCACCCCGCACCGCCACGCGGACGGCGGTGACTACGCGGGGGTGATCACCCGGGAGGACATCGCCGGGACCGCGGCCGCCTACGAGGAGCCGACCGTCGCGACCTTCCGCGGCGCCGAGATCGCCAAGACCGGACCGTGGGGGCAGGGCCCCGTACTGCTCATCGCGCTGCGGATCCTCGACGGGTTCGACGACGCCGACCTGGACCCGTCGACCGAGCGCGGGGCCCACCTGGTCCTGGAGACGATGAAGCTCGCGCTCGCCGACCGCGACGCGTTCTTCGGCGCCGACGCCGACGTCTCCGCGCTGCTCACCGACGAGTACGTCGCCTCGCGGCGCGCTCTCATCGCCGAGACGGCGTCCGCAAAGCTCCGCCCCGGCACGCTCCACGGGCGCCCGGGCGATCTCTCGCACGTGCAGACCCGCGAGGAGTACGCGCAGGCCGGAGGCACCGGCGACGCCTCCGCCGGCGAGCCGACCGTGCGCGTCGGTGCGGGCGAGGAGAAGGCCGATCCCGAGACCGGCGAAGTCTCCGGCGACACCTGCCACATCGACGTCGTCGACCGCTGGGGCAACCTGATCAGCGCCACCCCGTCGGGCGGCTGGCTGCAGTCCTCCCCGACGATCCCCGAGCTCGGCTTCTGCCTGGGCACTCGTCTGCAGATGATGTGGCTTGAGGAGTCCTCGCCGTCGGCCCTGCGGCCCGGGGCGCGGCCCCGCACCACGCTCAGCGCGACGCTCGTCCTGCGCGACGGGGAGCCGGTCATCGCGGTGGGCACGCCGGGCGGGGACCAGCAGGACCAGTGGCAGCTGCTGTTCCTGCTGCGCGTGCTCGCCGGCGGCTACACCCCGCAGCAGGCGATCGAAGCGCCGATGCTGCACACCACCTCGATGGTCGACAGCTTCTGGCCGCGCACCTGGGCGCCCGGCGAGTCCGTGGTCGAGGACCGCATCGGCGACGAGGTCATCGCCGGTCTCGAGGCGCGCGGACACCGGATCGTCCGCGCCGGCGACTGGGCGCTCGGACGCCTCTCCGCCGTCACCCGGGATCCGTCGACCGGTCTGCTCGGCGCCGCCGCGAACCCGCGCGGCGAGCAGGGCTACGCGGTGGGTCGGTGACGGCGATGACCCACAGCGCAGGCAGCGAGGAGGAATCCGCAATGAGCACCGATGAGCACGTGCTGGAGGTCACCGACCTCGAGATCACCTACGGCCGCAGCGCGGAGCCCACGGTGAAGGGCATCAGCTTCGTGCTGGCCCCGGGCGAGAAGATGGCGATCGTCGGCGGCTCCGGATCCGGCAAGTCGACGACCATCGCCGCGCTGCTGGGCCTGCTGCCCGGCGAGGGCCGCATCACCGGCGGTTCGATCCGGTACCGCGGCCAGGAGCTCGTCGGCGCCACCGCTGCCGAATGGCGGCAGCTGCGGGGGCGTCGCATCGCGCTCGTGCCGCAGGATCCGATGTCGAACCTCAACCCGACGATGCGGGTCGGTGACCACATCGCCGACGCCCTGCGCGCCTATGGGCAGACCGACAAGCAGAGCATCCACGACGACGTCATCCGCCTGATGACCGAGTCGGGGATCCCCGAGGCCGAGCGGCGCGCCCGCCAGTACCCGCACGAGTTCTCCGGCGGCATGCGGCAGAGGATCCTCATCGCGATCGCCCTCGCTGGCGATCCCGACATCGTCATCGCGGACGAGCCCACCAGCGCGCTCGACGTCACGGTGCAGAAGCAGATCCTCGACCACCTGGAGCGACTGGTCGAACAGCGCGGCATGTCACTGCTGTTCGTCACCCATGATCTGGGCGTCGCGGCGGACCGCACCGACGGCATCGCCGTGATGCACGAGGGCGAGCTGGTCGAGCGCGGCCTGCCAGGCGAGGTGCTGCGCCACCCGGAGCACCCGTACACCCGCGAGCTCGTCGACGCCTCTCCCGTGCTCACGAACCTCTCCTCGACGCCGCCGGTGGCCGAGTCGGAATACGTGCTGGAGGTGAAGGACCTCACCAAGGTGTTCCGCATGCGCGGCTCGGCCCGCGGCGAGGTCCGGGCGGTCGACGGGATCAGCTTCCGCGCGCGCCGCGGTGTGACAACCGCGATCATCGGCGAGTCCGGCTCCGGGAAGTCGACGCTCGCCTCGATCGTGCTCGGGCTCGAGACGTCGACGAGCGGCGACGTGCTGCTCGACGGCCGCTCCGTCACGGACGCCTCCCGCCGGGAGATGAAGCAGCTGCGGCGCTTCACCCAGCCCGTCTTCCAGGACCCCTACTCCTCGCTGAACCCCATGTGGACCGTGGAGCAGATCATCCGGGAGCCGCTCGACGTCTTCGGCATCGGTGATCGAGGTGAGCGGCGGGAGCGGGTGCGCACCCTGCTCGAACAGGTGGCCCTTCCCGCGCATCTGGCGCACGCCCATCCGAGCCAGCTCTCCGGCGGACAGCGCCAGCGCGTCGCCATCGCCCGTGCGCTCTCCTCGAGCCCGCAGCTGCTGGTGTGCGACGAGGCGGTCTCCGCCCTCGACGTGCTCGTGCAGGATCAGATCCTCACCCTGATCGGCGGACTCACCCGGGAGCTCGGCATCAGTTGCCTGTTCATCACGCACGACCTCGCCGTGGTCTCGGAGCTCGCCGAGGACGTCGTGGTCATGCGGTCCGGCAGCGTCGTCGAGACCGGACCGGTCAGGGACGTCATCACGAACCCTCAGCATGACTACACTCGGGGACTGATCGAATCGGTGCCGGGCAGGGAGTTCATGAGTGTCTGACCATGCTGCGCGCAGCGTGACCGATGAGCTGCGCTCGCGCATCATGGAGGCGCGGCTCGACGCCGGGACACCGCTGCGGGAGGTGGCCCTCGCTGAGGAGTTCGGGGTCTCCCGCATCCCGGTGCGCGAGGCGCTGCAGACCCTCACCGGAGAGGGCTTCGTGATCTCGACGCCGAACGTCGGCTCGCGCGTGGCCAGTCCGCCCTACGCCGACGCCGCTGAACTGTTCGATCTGCGCATCGTGCTCGAGGTCGCCATGGTGCGCAGCGCCGCCGAGCGATTTCGCGACGACACCGAGCCCGGGGAGAGGTCCGCCGCGCTGCTGGCGGAGGTCGAGTCCTCGCTGTGCGACGGTGAGCAGGGGGTCGAGCGTCGCGATGCGCGGCAGATCGCCTCGGCGAACCTGCACTTCCACCAGGGGATCGCCCTGTTGGCGCAGCGCCCGGTGCTGTCTGATCTGCTGCAGCGGATCGGCGGCAGGATCGAGTGGATGCACGCCACCCACGGCGGCTACACCGCCAATCGCGGCTCGTCCACGTGGACGCAGCATCGGCGGATCTTCGAGCTGGTGACCGACGGGGCCGTCGAGGGGGCCGCCGAGGCGATGCGCGATCACCTGGTCCGCAGCCGCGATGCGTTCCTCGCGGGACTCGCGGACCTCCCCGACTGATCGAGCCGGGCCGCAGGAGGGTCAGCCCAGGAGCTGCCGGAAGAGGGCTGCGAGGGCCACGACGACGATCGCGGCGCGCAGCACGCTGTTGGGCAACCGCTTGGCGATGTGCGAGCCGGCGAAGCCCCCGATGAGGCCCGAGACGGCCAGCGTGAGCACGCCCCACCAAGCGATCGTCGACCCGACCAGCACGAACGCGCTGATGTAGACGACGGCGGCCGCGATGTTCACCACCAGCTGCATGAGGTTCTTCACCGGGTTGATCGCCTTGGGCGAGCGACCGGTCATCGTGCCGAGGATCGCCGTGTAGAGAATGCCCTGGGCCGCCGTGAAGTAGCCGCCGTAGACCGCGGCAAGACCCATCGGCGCGATCACCTCGGGTCGGCGGTAGGCGGCTCCGACAGGGCCCTCGGCATCTGCGCCCGTCTGCGCCAGAGCCGTCGACACCTGCGGATCCGTCGCGCGGCGAGCCCGCCGGGCGGCCATGCGGCGGGTGATCGTCGGCTGCAGCACGACGAGCACGAGCGCGACCACGATGAGGACCGGCACCACCACGTCCAGCGCGCTGGAGGGAGAGAAGAGCAGCAGCAGCGAGCCGACCATTGCGCAGAGCACCGTGACCAGCGTGAGCGGTCCAACGTGCGCCCGCTCCGCCGCGATCTCCCGACGGAACCCGAGCACCGATCCAATGGTCGCGAAGGACATGCCGACCGTGTTCGTGCGCACCGCCTCACCGGGCGGGAGCCCGAGGGCGAGCAGTACCGGCAGCGTCAGGAGCGAGCCTGAGCCGACCGCGGCATTGATGATGCCAGCCAGCACGCCCATCAGCGCGAGCAGCGCGATGCTCCACAGATCCACAGGTCACCTCTCCACGTCGATCCCCGGATTGTATACAGACCTGGGAGGGGTGGGGGGGGGGGGGCGCCCCCCCGCCGCCCAAGGCCGCCGGTCACCT
>NZ_JAMBDS010000024.1:0-42607 GCF_025143785.1 Brachybacterium sp. p3-SID1565 | reverse complement strand
GGCGCTCACTGGGGGACCATCCTTAGTGCGGCCTTGTTCGGTAGGGTCGTGACCACTCGGTCCCGGTGGGTGCATGGCCTATGGTGCGTGCCGTTCGACGGCCAGCATGAGTTCTGCCAGCCCTGCCGGGCCGAGGCCATCTGAACGGCATCAGGAACATGCCCCTTCGAGGGCCGAGCAGTGAGCTTCCGGCAGGTGTCCTCTACCAAGTGGTGCTCCTTCGAGAGACCTGGAGTGCATGCATGTTTGTCGGATGGGACTGGGGCAACACCACCCACGCGGTCGCTGTCATCGACGGCCAGGGCCAGACGGTCGACCGTTGGCTCTGCCCCCATAGCGAGGACGGGCTGCGCGCCACGTTCGCTCGCCTCGCGGGCCACGGCGCGCCAGCTGAGCTGCCGGTAGCGATCGAGACCACGCGCGGGCTGGTCGTGGACCGGATTCTGGCGGCCGGGCATCCAGTCGTGGCCGTCCACCCCAATGCGTTCAACGCCGTTCGTCCCCGCTGGGGCGCGGCCCGCGCGAAGGACGATCCCGGCGACGCGTTCAAGCTCGCCGACTACCTCCGCACCGACGGTCGTCGCCTGCGGACCCTGCGCCCCACCGAGCAGGTCACTCTTGAGCTGCAGGCACTCGTTCGTGCCCGTGAGGACCAGGTCACCGCCCGCGTGACGGCGACCAACCAGCTCGCCGCGCTGCTGGCCGAGCACTGGCCCGGCGCCGGGATGGTCTTCGCCCGCCTGGACTCCGATATCGCCCTGGCGTTCTGCGACCGCTTCCCCGCCCCTGCGACGGCCAGACGACTGGCACCGGCGAGAATGCGGGACTGGCTGGCCCGCCAGCACTACTCCGGACGCAACGACCCGACAGTTTTGGTGGCCAAGCTCCGCGACGCTCCCGCACCTGCCTCCAGGCTCGGCGAGGAGACGATCACCGCGCTGGTCCGTGCTCAGGTCGCGGTCATCCGCGCCCTGAAGACCGCGATCGACGAGCTCGAGGCCCAGATCGACACGGCCCTGGCCGCCCATCCCTGGGCAGCGCTGATCAAGGACTTGCCCCGAGTCGGGACCGTCAACCTCGCCCAGCTCATCGGTGAGATCGGCCCCCTGCTGGAGCACACCGCCAGCGCGGACCAGCTCGCCGCCGAGGCCGGCGTCGTGCCCGTCACGCGCGCCTCGGGCAAGTCTCGCGCGGTCGTGTTCCGCTACGCCACCAACCGGCGAGCTCGCCAAGCCCTCGTCCGCTGGGCCGATAACTCCCGCCACGCCTCGCCCTGGGCGAGGAACATCTACGACACCGCCCGCGAACAAGGCAAACGACACCCCCACGCCGTGCGGATCCTCGCCCGTTCCTGGCTGCGGATCATCTACGCCTGCTGGCGCGACGGAACCTGCTACGACCCTGCCGCCCACGAACGGCGCAGAACCGAGAAAACGGACCACATCACCGCTCTCGCGGCCTAGAGGTTGACTCAGGGAACTCATGCGGTGGCCTCCTTCGCACCGGCGCCGCCGGCCAGGGCGTCCTCACGCAGCGACTCCCAGATGTGGGAGCGCAGGCGGGTGAACTCAGGGGTGGCCTCCACGCCGATCGAGCGGGGGCGGGCGAACGGCACCTCGATGTCCTCCTTGAGGCGGCCGGGGCGGGGGGTCATCACGATCACCCGGTCGCCCAGGATGAGTGCCTCGTCGATGTCGTGGGTGACCATCAGGACCGTCTTGCGCTCCTGCTCCCACAGCGTGACCAGCTCCTCCTGCATCAGCATGCGGGTCTGGGCGTCCAGGGCGCCCAGCGGCTCGTCCATCAGCAGCAGGGGGCTGCCGGTGGCGAAGGCGCGGGCGATCGCCACGCGCTGGCACATGCCGCCGGAGAGCTGGTGGGGGTAGGAGCGGGCGAAGTCCTGCAGGCGCACACGCCGCAGCCAGTCCTCAGCGATCCGGTCGCGCTCGGCGCGGGACGTGCCCATCATGCGCAGGCCGAAGGTGACGTTCTCCCGCACCGTCATCCAGGGGAACACGCCGTGCTCCTGGAACACGAAGGCCGAGGGGATGGGGTGCTCGGCTCCGGTGACCTCCACGGTGCCGACGGTGCGCTCCTCGAGCCCGCCCACGATCCGCAGGAAGGTGGACTTGCCGCAGCCGGAGGGGCCCACGACGCAGGTGAAGGAGCCCGGCTCCAGGGTCAGGGAGAAGTCCTCGAGCGCCCACACCGGGTCGGAGCCGGAGAAGAAGACCTTGGAGACGTCCTCGGCGACGACGGTGGCCCGGGCGGCATCGGCCTGCCGGGCCGTGTCGGAGTCCCGGCCGGCGCGGGAGTCGTCGGTGGGCGACGGAGCGGCTGCCATCGGAACTCCTCGGCAGGTCGTGACGGGATGATCGGGAGGATGACCGGGCGGGTCGATCGCCCCACTGTAGATCCGGGAAACGCCCCTGACCGCACCTGACCAGTCTGTGGACAAATATCCCAATAACCGGACAGAGGGGGTGGGGACCAATGCGGCACCGGAGCCGCGCCCATCCATGACATCTCTCATCGCCGGGTCGTGAGAAACGCACATGAGCTGGTGAAACAGCTCCCTACTGGAGAGGTGCGCGGCTCGGAAGAGTAGGGGCCATGAACACGACGAAGATGAGCCTGACCACCTCGACCCCCACACCGGCCACCTCGACCACCACACCGACCGCCCGGGAGTCCGCTCGCCCCGCACGCACCAGTCCCACCGCCGATCGCGGCGTGCTGGGCGATGTCATCGGCTTCCGCCCCTCGGCGACGCTGGGCCGCGAACTGTTCGCGATCGCGATCAACATCGTGATCGTGCTGGCCGTCGCCATCGCAGTGCAGCCCCCCGTGCTGGCCTGCATCGTGGGCGGAGTGATCGTGGCCGCGATCCTGGCGGCCCGCCTCGCGGCCGGCTTC
This sequence comes from Brachybacterium sp. p3-SID1565, assembly GCF_025143785.1. Taxonomy (NCBI): domain Bacteria; kingdom Bacillati; phylum Actinomycetota; class Actinomycetes; order Micrococcales; family Dermabacteraceae; genus Brachybacterium; species Brachybacterium sp. p3-SID1565. The sequence goes on along the minus strand of NZ_JAMBDS010000024.1, from coordinate 39,691 downwards.
GCCACCGAAGGCTACGCCGAGCAGCTGAAGGGAGGGCGCTGACATGACTGCCACGACGACCGCACGGGACCTCACCACCGTGCAGGACGCCACTGTCCATGGCGTCCATGGCGCGACCTCCGGCGCCGCCGCACCGCAGGAGACGGTGATCCGCGTCGAGGGCCTCGAGCGCCGCTACGGCCGGGGCCGCGACAGCCATCTGGCCGTGGCCGGGATCGATCTCGAGATCCGCCGCGGCGAGCTGTTCGCCCTGCTGGGCACCAACGGCGCCGGCAAGACCTCGACCCTCGAGGTGCTGGAGGGCCTTGCCCGGCCCACCGGCGGCACCGTGAGTGTGTTCGGCCTGGACCCGTACCGGGACCGCCGCCATGTGCGCCCCCGCCAGGGCCTGATGCTGCAGACCGGCGGGTTCCCCACCGATCTCACCACGGCGGAGGCACTGCGGATGTGGACCTCCACGCTGTCGGCCCCGCGCCCGGTGAGCGAGGTGCTGGCGCAGGTGGACCTCGCCGACCGCGCCGGGACCCGCATCTCCTCCCTCTCCGGTGGTGAGGTGCGCCGCCTGGACCTGGCCTGCGCCATCGCCGGTGAACCCGAGCTGCTGTTCCTGGACGAGCCCACCACCGGGCTGGACCCCGAGTCACGCGCCCGCGCCTGGGAGCTGATCCGGGCACTCAAGGAGAACGGCACCACGATCGTGCTGACCACGCACTACCTCGATGAGGCCGAGACCCTCGCCGACGAGCTGGCGATCATGCATCGCGGACACATCGTGCGACGCGGCACCGTCGAGGAGGTGGTGGCCGGCCACCCTGCGACCATCCGCGCGACCCTGCCGATCGACGCCCCGGCCGACGTCCCCGCTCTGCCCGTGATCCATGGCTCCAGCACCCGCGACCGCAAGGGCCGGCTGGAGATCACCACCGACCGTCTCGAGGATGACCTGCTGGCCCTGCTCAGCTGGAGCCGCGAGCAGGGCGTGGAGCTGTCCGGTCTCGACGCCCGCGCCGCGAGCCTGGAGTCCGTGTTCCTCGAGATCGCCGGATCCGGCTTGGAACCCGGCGAGACCCCGGCCGCCTGACATCCCGCCGCCCCCACGCCTGTGCGGTCAGCGCACCCGCAGGCGGTCCCACCTCCAGAAGGAACAGTCCCCATGAGCACCCCCACCCTCGACCCCGCGACCACCCCGTCCACGCCGACGGCCCAGCAGGCCGCCACCGCCCGGTCCCGAGCGACGAGCCCCCGCCGGGCCCCCCGCCTGCTGGGCCTGGCCCGCGCGGAGCTGACGCTGCTGCTGCGCAATCGCATGCAGCTGGTCACCGCGCTGCTGCTGCCCCTGTCGGTGCCGTTCCTCTACCTGCCGCTGGCGCGCCAGGGCGGCACCCGAGAGGCGATGGCCTCGGGCCTGGGCACCATGTTCGTGGTGGCGCTGCTGTTCGTCGTCTACTACAACCTGCTCAGCTCGTACGTGGCCCGCCGGCAGGACCTGGTCCTGAAGCGCCTGCGCACCGGTGAGGCCTCCGATGCGACGGTGCTGATCGCCACGGCGGTGCCGGCCCTGCTGATCGCCTTCGTGATGATCGGTGTGATGGGTGCGATCGCCGCTCCGCTGCTGGACCTGCCCCTTCCCGCTCGTCCCGGGGTGCTTGCGATCGGCCTGGTGCTGGGGGCGGCGGTGATGGTGCCGCTGGCGCTGGCCACGGCGAACATGACGCGCACCGTGGAGGCCGCCCAGGTGACCTGCCTGCCCCTGATGGCGGTGCTGGTGATCGGGGCGGGGGCCGCGATCCCGCTGCAGATGATGCCGGACTGGTTCGGCCGACTGGTCGCGCTGGTGCCCTCGGCCCCGATCACCGCGTTGGTGCGCCTGGGCTGGCTGGGCATCGATGCCGAGGGCGCTGCGCTGAGCACCGCCGAGGTGTGGACGCAGACCACCCAGCAGACCGGGATCCTGCTGGTGTGGCTGGTCCTCGGCATCCTGTTCGTGCGCAGCCACTTCCGCTGGGAGCCCCGTGGCTGACCTCCGGGTGCACGGCGGCACGAGGATGCGGCCGGTGCGCACCCGCCGCTCAGAAGGGCGGCGGCGCGCAGGACCTCATCCCTGTGCCCTCGTGCGGATCGGTGCAGTCCGGCCCGCAGTCCTCCTCGGGTTCATCCAGCAGCCCGCTGCGGAGGGCGGCCGCCATCTGCAGATCGGTGCGGTACGCCTCCCAGGACTCCTGGAGCGCCTGGGCCATCACCGGGGTGAGCAGATCCCGATTCGGGCAGATCGACACCCGCAGGCCGCTGCCGCGCAGTTCCCAGTGGGTGGTGCCGTCGGGACCGCGAACCGGGTCGATCAGGCCTTCCGTCTTGAGGCGATGATGGGTGAAGCACAGCAGGTGCAGGTTCTCCACGCAGGTGGCCCCGCCGTTCTCAGGATCGGCGTGGTCGTACTCCTGGATGTGGTCGGCCTCGCTGGCATCGAGCGTGGGGCGGGTGCAGCCGGGAACGGCGCACACCGGGTGCTGCAGGCGCAGGTGTTCGAGCATTCCCGCGGCGGGACGGTACGTGGTCGCCTCGATGGGCAGGTACCGGCCGTCGACCGGATCGGTGAGGATGCGGTGCCAGACGGGCTCGCCCGCAGCCAGCCGCCTGGCCATCTCCGCCGGGATCGGGGTGAGGCCGTCCAGCACTGCCGGGGTGTCGGAGAGGCCGAGCAGTGTCAGGAACGGGACGGTCACCTGCATCCGGAATCGCGGCGCGGGGACCTCGACCCCGCCGGTGTCCAGCACGCTGCGGGTGAGGATCGCGTAGCGCAGCTGTGCCAGGCTCAGGGGGCTGCCGGATTCGTCGGCGGCGCCATCGATGTCGAAGGGGATCGGTGCACCGGCGGCCAGGGCCTTCCGCTGTGCGTTCTGCACGGCGCGGGCGCCGTTGTCCAGGCGGCGCGCGAGCGCGAGGATCTCCGGGACCGGGCCGGTGATGCGCAGGCAGGCGGTGCCATCGTCGATGGGGGACCGCTCCAGGGCGACATCCCGCAGATCCTGAGGGCGGGCGACCCCCTCGCCCTCGCGGACCAGCCATGCAGCCAGCAGTCGCAGCTCGCGACGGAACCGTGCGACGGGGATGGAGGCGAGGTCCCATTCAGAGACCCGCGCGTCGACCTGCGCCTTCTGCTGGGGTGTGAAGTCCCGGACGGTGCGCAGTATCCGATCGAACCATTCCACCGGGAGATCGCCGCTCTCCAGGCGAGCGAGCAGCCGGGGCAGCTGATCGACCGCGGTGCGGGCGGCGCGCAGCAGGGAACTGGCCTTGTCCGTGGTGGTGCGCAGGGCGATCCCCACCAGGAGGCCTGCTTCCTCGCGCTCCCCCGGTGGCTCGCCCGGCTCCGGCTCCGTCCACATCGGCGCGATCTCGCGCAGCAGCCGGGCGTGCTCGGCGGATCTCCGGCGCTCCTGCGCGATCAGGCGGCCCGCCGCCGATGCCTGCGCCGAATCAGGGTCGATGCCGAGCCTGTCGGCCAGGGAGTCGGTGGTCAGGGGCTGGCGCGCTGTCACCCTCGCGCGCGGGGCCCGGGGCTCGTCGGGGACGCCGCGGACCCGACGCCCACGTGGAGCGCGGCGCGGCTCCTCGACCAGTCGGCCATTCTCCCAGCGATGCACCGGCACTGCGCTCCCCTCCCTTCCGACGTCGACGTCGAGCGATGTGAACCACGCTACGGAGGGGGTATGACAAACGAACCTCGCCGACCCGCTCCCCACGACGCACGCCGTCACCGCCATGGAAGGATCGACCCATGACCACCGCCTCCCGCCCGTCTTCGGTGTTCTTCTGGTACACCGCGACCTCGGCGCTGGTCCTGGTGGCGGGCATGCCGGTGTTCGCGCTGTTCGTCAGCTGGGTGGAGCCCCCCGATCTGCCTGACCACCCCTTGTCCGCCGCCCTTTTCGTGCTGCAGACGGCCCTCTCCACCGCCGCGGCTGCGTGGTGGCTGGTGCGCTGGCGCGACGGTCTGCGCGATCGGCCGCTGCCCTGGCGGGCGCACGTGGCCGCGGCCGCGCCCGCAGTGGTGGCCCTGGTGATGCTGCTGGCGCGCGCGATCTCTCCCGCGGCGCCCGACGAGCAGGACCCCGTGGTGATGATCAACCTGATCACCGTTCTGTCGGGTCTGGTCACCGTGCACATGGTGCTGCGCTGGTGGACCGCGATCCTCTCCGCGGCAGCCTTGACCGGCATCGCCGTGCTGGCCGGGCTCCCCGTGCCCGTCGCCGCCCCGATCGGATCGTTCATGCTGGCGATCGTCATCGGTCTGCGCAGCTCCCTGTGGCTGCTGGAGCTGGTGGACGGCATCGACCGCGCCCGGCAGATGGAGGGCCGGCTCGCACTGGCCGAGGAGCGCCTGCGCTTCAGCCGCGACCTGCACGACGTGATGGGCAGGGACCTCTCCTCGATCGCGGTGACCGCGGAGCTGGTCACCCAGCTGGCCGAGCGAGGTGACCCGCGCGCCGCCGAGCACGCCAGGTCCATCTCCGCGATGGCCCGCTCCTCCCTGGCCGACGTGCGCGCCCTGGTGCGCGGCTACCGCGACGTGGACCTCGCCTCTGAGCTGCAGGGCACTCTGTCGCTGCTGCGCTCGGCGGGGATCCGCACCCATCTGCGCGGCGAGGCGCAGGACGTCCCCGCCCAGCATGCGGAGGCCGCCACCTGGGTGCTGCGGGAGGCCGGCACCAACCTGCTGCGCCATGCCGACGCCACCGCGGTCACCATCGAACTGGGGGCCGATGGGCTGACCGTCACCAACGACGGCGCTTTGGCCGTTGCGCCCGATGGGGGCCAGCCCGCCACGGCAGGTGCCCAGCCCGTCACGGCAGGTGCCCAGCCCGTCACGGAGAATGCCCGGCCCGTCACCGAGGGCACCGGCCTGCGCGGCCTGCGTGAGCGCATCGGCCCCGCGCGTGCCCTCAGCGCGCGTCGGGAGGGCGAGTCCTTCACGCTGGCCCTGCACTTCGCGCCCGGGACCGGCACCGCATCGACGCCCGGCCCCATCGACCCGGGCGAGACCGCACCCACCCCGTCCGATGGAGGACCCCGATGACTCCCAGCACCCCGACCACCCCCGGCAGCCCGCTGCGCGTGGTGCTGATCGACGACGAGAACCTGATCCGCTCGGCGCTGGCCACCATGCTGAGCCTGGAGGAGGACATCGACGTCGTCGCCCAGGCGTCCTCGGCCGCCGAGGGCGTCCGCGCCACCTCGGAGCACACCCCGGACGTCGCCGTGGTGGACCTGCAGCTGCCCGACGGGGACGGCCTGGAGATCTGCGCGGCCATCGCGGAGCACTCCCCCGCCACACGGTGCATGATCCTCACCTCCCACGCCCGCCCCGGCTACCTCAAGCGGGCCCTCGAGCAGGGGATCCTGGGGTTCCTGCCCAAGACCACCTCGGCGCCCCAGCTGGCGGAGGCGGTGCGGGCGGTCGCCGCGGGCAGGCGGGCTATCGATCCGGAGCTGGCCGCGGAGACCATCTCCTCCGGCGACTCCCCGCTCACACCGCGTGAATCGGACGTGCTGGAGTACGCGGCCGACGGCGCCAGCATCGACCAGATCGCCCGGCGTGCGCATCTGGCCGAGGGCACGGTGCGCAACTACCTCTCCAACGCGCAGGCGAAGCTGCAGGCCTCCAACCGTCATGAGGCTGTGGCGATCGCCCGCAGGCACGGCTGGATCTGAGCACCGGGGGCGGGGCGACCGGCGGCCTCCCCGCCTGCGGGATCAGCCACGTCCCGCCTGCGGGATCAGCCGATGAAGATGCCGTTGCCCGGCCCCAGCGGAATGTCCAGGTAGAAGAAGACCGCCAGGATCGCGGCCCAGAAGATCCAGAACGGCACCACGAAGGGCAGCATGCGGGCCATCAGGGTGCCGAAGCCCGCCTCGGGCTGGTAGCGGCGCAGCATGCCCAGCAGCACGATCATGTACGGGTTCATCGGGGTGATCACCTGGGTGGCGGAGTCGCCCACGCGGAACGCGGCCTGGGTGAAGGCGGGCTCGTAGCCGATCAGCGCGAACATCGGCACGAACACCGCGGCCATGATCGCCCACATCGAGGAGCCCGAGATGATGAACAGGTTCAGGAAGCTCGCCAGCAGCATGAAGCCGACGATCGCGGGGAAGCCGGTCAGGTTCGCGCTCTCCAGGCCCGCGGCGCCGGTGACGGCGATCCAGGAGCCGATGCCGGACCAGTTGAACAGGGCGATGAACTGGCCCAGGATGAACGCCAGCACGAGGAACGGGAGCATGTCCTTCAGCGCGTTGGTCATCATCGCGACGGCATCCTTGGTGGTGCGCAGGGTGCCCACCACCCAGCCGTAGATCGCGCCGACCACCACGAAGTAGATGAACACGATGAACACGATGGAGTCCAGCAGCGGGGACTTCGGCAGGAAGCCGCCCTCCTCGTTGCGCCACGGCGAGCCGGAGGGCAGCACCGCCACCAGCAGCACCGCGGTGAGCACCACGGCCGCCAGCACCGCGATCAGCAGGCCCCTGTTCTCCTTCGGGTCGAGCTCGGCGCGCATCTGCTCGGCGTCGGCACGATCGGTGGCGTCGGAGTCGGTGGCGATCTCGTCGCGCGGGATGCCCTCACGGACGATGCGCGGCTCCAGGATGCGGTCGATGATGAAGCCGGCCACGATGCCCAGCACGATCGAGGAGGCGATGTTGAACCACCAGTTCGAGACCGGGTTCACCGGATCGAACTCGTAGCCGGGCAGGGCGCCCATCACGGAGGTGGTGATGCCGGCGAACAGCGCGTCCAAGCTGGTGGGGAACAGGTTGGTGGAGTAGCCCGCACCGGCTGCGGCGAAGCCGCCCAGCAGGCCGGCCACGGGATGACGGCCGGCTGCCTTGAACACCAGCGCGGCCAGCGGGGGCACCACCACGAAGGCGGAGTCGGCCATGATCGAGCTGACAACGCCCACCAGGCCCACCACGTACGGCAGCAGCCAGGCCGGGGAGGAGCCGAACAGCTTGCGCACCGCGGCCGAGAGCATGCCGGAGTGCTCGGCGATGCCGATCGCCAGCAGGATCGGCAGCACGGTCTTCAGCGGCGGGAACCCGACGTAGTTCTCCCCCAGGCTCGAGGTGAGCCAGGTCAGGCCCTCCCCGGTGAACAGGCCCTTGATGACCGTAGGCTCATCCGTGCCGGGCACGGTGACCGAGACGTCGGCGAGCGCCATGCCGGTGGACACCAGGCCCGTGATCAGGAACAGCACGAGGAACAGCATGAAGGGCTCGGGCAGCTTGTTGCCGAGCCTCTCGACACCGTTGAGGAGCCGGTCGCCGAGCCCGCGGGGGCCGGACGGCTGGGTGGTCGCCGTGCTCATAGGTTCTCCTGGGGGATGGGATGGGTCGGGGATGGGGGGAACCGTCGGCCCGGGGTGGGCCGGCAGGGAATGGTACGACGCCGGCGGCACCGGCCGGGTGTGTTCAGTCGAAGTAGCCGGGCACGTCGATCGCGCCGCCGGCCTCCTCGAACTCCTCGGTGACGGCCTTCGAGAGAGCGGGGTCGTGCAGCACGTCCAGCAGGGTCGCGGCCAGGCCGTAGGCACCGTCGGCCGCGGCGCTGCGGGCCAGGTCCGAGGTGGCGGCCTTCGCGAACTCGCGGGTGTGCAGGGCCGTGTCGGGGTCGGCGATGCGGATCATCGGGTGGATGCCGGGCAGGCGGAAGCTGACGTTGCCGAAGTCGGTGGAGGCGGCGAGGGTCTCGGAGACCACGCCGCGGGGCAGCGGGTCGCGGCCGCGGCGCCGCTGGGCCTCCACCCAGCGCCCGGTGAGGGTGGTGTTGGTGCGCACCGGCAGGGACGGGGGCTGCTTGTCCCAGGTGACGGTGACGCCGCAGCTGGTCATCAGGGCGGCGCCGCGGGCCACGTCCTCGATGCGCCGGGACAGGTCGCGCAGCGTCTCGGGGGCCAGGGACCGCACGTACAGGTCCAGTCGGGCCAGGTCGGGAATCACGCTGGCCCGGTCGCCGCCCTCGCGGATCACGGCGTGCACGCGGTCCGACGGCGGGATCTGCTGGCGAAGTAGTCCGATCCCCTGGTACATCAGGCTCGCGGCGTCCAGCGCGTTGCGGCCCATGAAGGGCTGGGCGGAGGCGTGGGCGGTGCGGCCGTGGAACTCGACGGTGAGGGTGCGGCGGCCCAGCCAGGCGGTGTCGGCCACATCGTGGCTGAAGGGGTGGGCCATCACGGCCATGTCGATGTCGTCCCACGCGCCGCCGGCGGCCATGACCTCCTTGCCGGAGTGGCCCTCCTCAGCGGGGGTGCCCAGGTAGACGATGCGACCGGGCACGGCCGACGGGTCCTTCTTCGCCAGCGCCGCGAGGGCCAGGAACGCCCCCAGCCCCATCACGGCGATCACGTTGTGGCCGCAGCCGTGGCCGACGACCGGCAGGGCGTCGTACTCGGAGAGCACCGCGAGGGTGGGGGCGCCGGGCGCGGCAGCCGCGTCACTCTCGGCCCCGGTGGCGCCTTCCGCATCGGACGCGGCGGCCCCGCGGATCTCGGCGCGGATGGCGGTCTCGACGCCGTGGGCGCCCAGCTCGGCCTCGATGCCGTGCTTGCGCAGCACCTCGACGATGGCCCTGCTGGACCGCACCTCCGCGAAGGCGACCTCGGGGTGCTCGTACAGGTCCAGCATCAGCTCGACCAGTTCGCCGTGAACGGCCTCGACCTCTGCCTCGAGCGCGTCGTGCAGCTGGGCGGGGGCGCCGGTGTGCTCGGAGCCCGCGTGACGACGGGTGCGCATCGCCGTGCGGGTCTGCGCCTCGAGCTGATCCACGTAGTCGGAGGACGGCGGGATCGGCTCGGCAGCGGGGAAGGTCGAGAGGTCCAGGAGGTCGCGGGGGTCACGGTCGGTCATTGCCGCAGGATAACGACCGGCCGTTGCGATCCGTGCCGGATGTCCGGGATCGACCGCTTCTGCGCGGGCGGCTCGCCGCCCCCGCTCAGGCCTGCCGCGAGCGCGTCGGCCTCGGCCCGGCGCGGGACTGAGCAGGCCCATCATCCGAGGTCAGCGGCGACCCCGGCGATGACCCCGGCCAGCTGCCGGGGTGCGCTCGCCATCGGCCAGTGCCCGCTGTCGAGATCCACGAAGCGCAGGTCCCGCACTGGCTCGAGCTCGGGCAGATCGCCGGCGGCCAGCCACTGACGGGCATCCTCGGGCGAGTACTCGGGGCACACCATCGCCACCGGCACCTCGTGTCGACGCGGGTCGGTGTAGTGCACGGGGGCGCGGGTGACGGACTCGGGCAAAGGGTGCATGCGGGCCTCGAGCCAGGCGCGGGCCCCGGCGTCGAGGTCGTCGCTGTCCGGCCCCGCGAATGCCTCCCAGCCGGGGAAGACGCTGACGCCGTCCGAGACCGGGGCGAAGCCCGCGTAGGCCTCTCCTTCGGGAGCGGGCATGCCGCCGATCATCACCACCGCGGCGACGTCGTCCACACGGCGGTCCGCCACCATCCAGGCGAGGGTGGAGGCCGCGGAGTGCCCCACTACCAGCACCCGGTCGTCGGCGGCGTCGATCGGGGCGAGGGCAGCCTCGAGCTGGTCGTCGAGGCCGGCGGCTGCCGCCGCGGGGGCCGCGCCGGGTGTGGCGGCACCCTGGCCGGGCAGGGTGAGGGGGAAGGGCCGGTGCAGGGCTTCGCGCAGCGGTCCCAGCACGGGCTCCCAGACGGAGCCGTCGAGCCACAGCCCGGGCAGCAGGATGATGTCCATGGAGGAAGTGTGCACCCCTTGACCAGCGGACGCCAGGGGCTCACGCTGGCTCCGCCGGCCCGACCAGTCGCGCCCATCCACCAGGAGCGGCCATGAACGAGGACGGTCCCCTCGCCACCGGCGTTCGCGATGCCGACGGCATGCGCGATTCCGGCGGGTGCGCTGTGCTCCTGACCGTCATCGGCGTGCGCGTGCCCGCAGTCAGCGCTTGCGCCGCGCGCGGAAGAAATCCCGCAGCAGGTCACCGCACTCCTGCCCTCGCACGCCCACGGTGACCTCGGCGCGGTGGTTCAGCCGGGGCTCGCGCAGCAGGTCGTAGAGGGATCCGGCGGCCCCGGCCTTCGGGTCCATCGCCCCGATGACCACGCGCTGGATACGGGCGAGCACGATCGCACCCGCACACATGGTGCACGGCTCGAGGGTGACCACGAGTGTGCAGCCGGTGAGGTTCCATCGCCCGGTCGCCCGGGCGGCCTCCCGCAGGGCCAGGATCTCGGCGTGAGCCGTCGGGTCCTCATCGGCCTCCCGGCGGTTGCCGGCTGCGGCCAGCACCTCACCGCCCGGTCCCAGCACGAGCGCGCCGATGGGGACGTCGGCGGGCTCGCGTGCGGCAGCGGCGCGGGCCTCGTCGATCGCCAGGCCCATCAGGTCGTCGTCGGTCACGGGCTCATTGTCCCGGTTCGTGGAGCGCACTGTCGCTGCTAACCCGCATCGCGCACAGCGACCAGGGCACTCACCAGATCCGTCGCAGTCCGCTGACCTGGTCGAACATGCGGTCCGAGCTGACCAGAGGGCATCCCCTGCGCAGCGCTTGAGACGCGAGCATGCGGTCGAACGGATCACGGTGCGCCCACGCCATGGTGCCTGCCAGGAGGGAGTCTGCACTGCTCACGGGAAGCTCTCGCGCCAACCACCGTTCGAGGTTGCGGACGTAGTCCAGGACGAGGTGCTCACCGCCGGGCAGCTTGCCAATGCGCACCTTCGTGGCCAGCTCCCACGCCGTTGCCGCGCTGACCAGGACGACGACATCGGGGTCGGCAAGAACCTCCGTGGCCGCGGAGGAGAGTCGCTCCGGCTGCGACAACCCCCAAATCAGCACATGGGTATCGACCAGCAGCTCCACTCACGCCTCCCACGCCGTGAGCTCATCCTCCGGCAGCTCGTCGAAGAAGCTCTCGGGGAGTGTGTAGGAGATGAACCCGAAGGGACGGGCCTCCAGATCAGAGCGCAGCGGTGCCAGGCGGGCGACCTGCCGGTCCCCCCGGGCGATCGTCACCTCGGCACCGCTCTCCACCTCCCGCAGCAGTGCAGACAGCTGCGTCTTCGCGTCCTGCACCTTCACCACGCGAGGGGCATCGTGATCTGCCGTGGCACCGGAACTCTCCGTTGCCCCCTTCTGCACTGCCCCACCCTGGACCCTCATCCTCCAAGGCTAAAAGCTCGAACCACCCTGGTCAACCGATCTGGTCAACTGCGGAATGCACACCCGCGGGAACTGGGCGACGAAGGGCGGTGCCCCACCGGACGCATCCGATGGGGCACCGCAGCAGGAAGGGCACAGCAGGTCAGGGGCGCATGCCCAACTCGAGCTCGTTCACGATCATTCCCACATGGGTGTAGTAGTTCAGCGCACCGAACAGCAGCAGGAACAGGCCCGCCGTTACAAGGAGAGCCACCACGAGCTTGGCCAGGCCCGGCACGACGGCCTGCTCGGTCGCAGCCGCGGCACGCGCGGCCTCGGCGTCGGACTCACGATCCGCAGCGCCGTCGGCGTCGGTCGCATGGGCACCGGCGGCGCGCTTGCCCGTGGAGGAGGCCTGGGTCACCACATGGGGGTAGCGGTGCGCATTGGCGTCGACCACGCCGTGCATGGCGAAGGGGAACAGCGCCGCGGCGATGCCGATGATCCCGTACAGGCCGGAGATGATCGCGGCCTCGAACCAGGGCCACTTGGCGAAGTAGCCGGAGATCGGCTCCCACTCGGGGGCGGCGAACAGGGTGTAGATGTTACCCACGAACAGGATGGCGATGCAGGCCAGGCCCATGCCCACGATGAACGGGGTGAGCGGGCGCAGTGTCTCGAAGAAGTCCCGCAGGGGGTTGGTGGAGGCGCGCAGCTCGTCGCGGCGGCGCCACAGGAAGAAGGCCAGTGCGGCCATCAGCAGGCCGAAGGCCAGGGCGGGCTCGCCGAAGATGATGTTGTCGAAGGGGAGCTCCTCCAGCGGCCACACCAGGGTCATGTGCAGGCCGGTGGTGATGAGCACGGCGGCCAGCACGCCGAAGCTGAGGGCCCAGCCGTCGTAGGCGACGGGGCGGAGGGCGCCGTCGGCCGCGGGCCTGCGCATGCCCAGCAGTTCCCGCAGGAAGAGGACCAGAGTGAGCAGGCCGGCGCCCGCGGCGATGGCCATGATGGTGTTGTAGATGATCACTCAATCAACATACCCGCGGCGGGTTCTCGGTAGGTCCGACGGTGGTGTCTGATCGCTCAACAGCGCGGCGCGAGACCCCGCCGTCTGCAGGAGCCCCGCACCGCCAGCGACCGTCGGTCCCGATCAGCTGCGGATCGAGCGGGTCAGCGCCGCTCCGGCACCGAGGATCATCAGCACGCCCAGGGCGATCACCCAGCCGACGTTGTGGACGAGCAGATCCGGAAGCACGGCCGCACCGTAGAAGGAGGCCGGGATCGCATCGGTCACGGGCCCCTCACCGAGCTGCAGCATGCCGGAGCGAACGGCATCGACGGCGGTGGCGGCCATGATCAGCGCGGCCAGCACGATCGTGGTCAGCAGACCGGCGGTGCGCAGGCCGTCGAAGGCGGGGGCAGGGCGGGCGCTCGGGGCGGTCTTCGTGGTGGGGGTGGTCATCGTCTTCCCTTCCTCTCAGGGGGCGTCGTTCGTCCGTACGGGAATCACTCTTCCGCGACTGCGGCCGTCCGGGCAGAGCGCTCTGTCACCACTGTCCCCTCACATATGTCACCGGTACCTCGGATCCGCTGCCGCTTGAGGACCCTCCGCGTCCTCGCATCCCCCAGGCCTCCGGTAGATTCGGGGCCATGCGCGTCCTCGAGATCGACCACCCGCTCGTCGCCCACAAACTGACGGTGCTGCGCGACCGCTCCACGCACTCCTCCGTGTTCCGCCAGCTCGCCGACGAACTGGTGACGCTGCTGGCCTACGAGGCCACCCGCAACGTGGCCGTGGCCCCGGTGCAGATCGAGACCCCGGTGACCGAGATGACCGGCACCAAGCTGTCCCGTCCCAAGCCCATGGTGGTGCCGATCCTGCGCGCGGGCCTGGGCATGCTGGACGGGCTCACCCGCCTGCTGCCCACCGCCGAGGTGGGCTTCCTGGGCATGGTGCGCAACGAGCAGACCCTCGAGGTCACCACCTACGCCAACCGCCTGCCCGAGGACCTCTCCGGCCGCCAGTGCTTCGTGCTGGACCCGATGCTGGCCACCGGCCACACCCTGATCGCCGCGTGCGAGTACATCCACGAGCGGGGCGCCCGGGACATCACGTGCGTGACCCTGCTGGCCGCCCCGGAGGGGCTGAAGGCCATGCAGGAAGCGGTGGATCCGTCCATCGACCTCACCATCGTCACCGCCGCGATCGACGAGAAGCTCAACGAGAAGGGCTACATCGTCCCCGGTCTGGGCGATGCAGGCGACCGCCTCTTCGGCGTGGTCGACTGACACCCCCGCTCGGACCCAGCCCCTGTCCCGCTCCGCGATCCTGCGCCGCGCCGCCGGCGGTGTCGCGCCGGGCGGGCGCCTGGTGCTGCGCCGCTGCAGCTGATCCGCCTGGGCTCCGATTCGCCCTGCCTCCGTTTCGCACCGTCTCCGTTTCACAGTGTGAACACTGTCTTGCCCTTCAAGCGTCCCGGGTGCATGATCGCCGCATGACATCGATCGCCGTTCGCGTCGAGGCCGCCATCCGGGTGGCCTCCGCCATGATGCGCTCGATGATGATGATGATGCAGATGATGCAGCGTCAGCCGAGCCTCTGAGCGCTCGAGACACCTCCGGGGTCGGCTGACAGGAGCCGGCCGGAAGGCGCGGGTTCCAGGTGCCACCGGGAGCACACCCCACAGATCCGCCACCGTGCGTCGATCACCGGGATCCCGGGTCCACCATCCGCCGCGCCCACCGCGCCGCACCCCGGAGAACTTGCATCATGACCATCGCACTGGACCGCACCACCTCTCACCCCCTGCCCACCCGTGGGGCGACCGCCTCCCACGACCTGCGCCTGTCGACCCCCTCTTCCCCGCGCACCGACCGCGGCGGCCGGCCCTCCCCGGCGCCCGCCCACGCCCGGGCCCTGCCCTCCGGCGAGAACGGCGTGACCATCACCGTCTCGGTCACCCTGCCCTCCGGCACCGGTGACGTCGAGGCCGCCCTGCTGGCCGACAACCTGCGCGCTCAGGCCACCCGCCTCACCTCGGCCCGCCGCGGGCTCACCACGGTGACGGTGACCAGCCCGCGCCCCTTCGTGGCCGCGCCCCGCAGCGAGAAGGCGCTGCCTCCCACTCGTCAGCAGGCCGCGATCAGCCCGCTGCGCCCCCGCCGCACCGGCACCGTCTCCCCCACCTCCCCGGCCCGTCGGGATGCGGAGAACGCACGCCGACGCGCCTTCGCGGCGACCGCCGTCAGCCCCTCGAGCCCCTCCGCCCCGGGGGACAGCGCCCTGGTGCTGGACCTGTACGGCAGGCGCGTGCGGATCGACGGCCAGGACGTGGACCTCACCTACAAGGAGTTCGAGCTGCTGGCCCACCTGGCGCGCAATGCCCGTCGCACCGTCTCCCGCGAGGAGCTCATGACCACCGTGTGGTCCGACGCCCCCGCCGAGACCGGTGAGCGCACCGTGGACGTGCACGTACGGCGGCTGCGCACCAAGCTGGGCCGCTACCGCAAGCTGGTCTCCACCGTGCGCGGTACCGGGTACCGCCTGGACCCGGGCAGCGACGTGGCCATCCTGGGCTGAGGCTCAGGAGCGCCCCTGCTCAGCGGCTCTCCTGCTCAGGGGCCGTCCTGGCCGTCCAGCAGCACCGCGCCCCCGACGCGCGCCAGGTCACGGCCGGTGATGAGGAAGCGGTGGTACTCCTCGGTGGGTACGAAGTCGAAGAGGCCGGTGCGCTCGCTGCCGTCCCGCAGGGTGATGCTCCACCGCCCGCGGGTGCCCCCGACGTTCATCACGGTGGCGCGCGATCCCTCGGGCAGGGCGTCCAGCGGGGTCTCCGCCGCACGCAGCAGGTCGATGCGGTCGATCTGCTGCCAGGGGATCGTGGGCCCGTCGGCCGCGGTGGCCCCGGTGTGGTCCAGGCGCAGGTGCGGGTCGCCTGATCGCAGCGCCTTCTGGCCGCGGCGGGGGCGGGACCACAGTGCCCGCGTCCCGGCGGCCAGGACCACGGCGGGGATCAGCAGAAGCAGGCCCCAGCGGGTGCCGAACCAGCCGATGTACAGCGCGGCGAAGGCGAAGAACGCGCCGATCAGCAGCAGGAGCAGCGCTGGTCCGCGGGACAGCCGACGCACGGCGTCGACCCGACCGGCCTCGGGGCTCAGGGAGACGTTCACCCCGCCATGGTCTCAGGCGCAGCCGCCTCGCCTCAGGCGCGGCGCATCCCCCTGGAACGGGACGAGCGGCCCGGAGCTCTGCGCCGACAGTGTCGGGGGCTCACGGACCGCTCGTCATGCCTGTCGTCCGTCAGGGGTGGGTGCGGGCGAACAGGCTGGACGGGCTGCCAAAGGTGGGGGGAACCTGGCGTAGTGCCCATCCGGCCGCTCCCCGTGAGGGGGGTCTCGAGAAGCGGCACATCTATGAAGTTGTCAGGTGCATGAAACCCGCGGTTTCAGGAGCACGACGGGGACACTATCAGGCCCACCGGGAAGTTTCCCCTTCAAACACTGTCTACCCCACCACACCTCTGGATCCGGCTCTCAAGCATGCGGTGCGCACCCGTTCCCCAGCCGCAGCCACAGATCGCGCGAGGATCGTGCGAGCACTGCGCACACGGTCGAGTCTAGACCGCAGGACCCCGGCTGTAAACGCTCACGGGACGATTGTTCCCGCAGGTAGAAGCGGGGCTGACGATCCTGCACCGGGGTCTCGAATGCGGCAAGGGATGGTCAATTCTCCGCCAAGCACGGCGCGCCTTCCCCACCGCGCCGCCACATCCCCCGGGTAGAGGTCAGCGGATGCGCCACCTCTCCGCTCACCGGCGGTGCCGTGGCTCACCAGCGCAGGGTGAGCGCGGTCGCGTCGTCGTGGATCTTGCGGGGACGCCGCGCGGGGTCGAGAGCACGCTCAGCGGCCCGCAGCTGCTCGAGCAGTTCCTCCGGCGCGGTGAGCAGGGTCTCGCTGAGAGAAGCGGGCGTGTGCAGGCCCAGCCGGTCGATCGCACGCGTGATGCCATCGCTGACCAGGTGCACGGCCCGCAGGTCCGCGAGGGGCACGCTGCCGGTCAGGGCCTCGTCGGCGGCCTCCGGCTCGTGCCGGGCCAGCCAGAAGCCGCCGGGGGCGTTGCGCATCGCCTCGACGGAGGGCGCCGAGTGGTCGGCGAGGACCAGGTGGTCGACCCGGTCGTCGGTGATGCGGCGCACGGTGCCGTCGCAGTGGTGCAGCAGCAGGGAGGAGTCGCACAGCACCAGGTGCTCGAGCCGGTCCTCACGCCGGCGCACGGCCACCACGGTGGCCGACGGCGACCCGGCGTCCAGATCACACTGGTCGGCGTGCAGGTCCCGCACCGCGGTGATGGCATCGGCGAGGGCCTCGCGCAGGGTGCGTGCGGGATCGCAGGCGCGCAGCAGCAGGTGAGCGGCCAGGGTGTGGGAGTACCAGGCCACCGAGTGGTGACAGCCGGCACGGAACCGCTGCGGGACCCCGGCCCCGTCGAGCACCACGGCGACCTCGCCCAGCACACCGGCGGCGTCCTCGTCGGCGCCCGGGAGGGCCTCGTCGGTGAGCAGATGAGCGCGCACGCTGCCACTGTAGGTGCACGAATGCCGCAGGTCGACCGTAGAGTGGTGCGGTCACCGAGCACACCGCATCGGGGACGGATCCGGGCCCACGCGGGCCGCAGTCGTGGAAGGGACCGATCGATGATCGCGCAGGCGCGCATCACCTCCGACACCCGTGCGAGCGTGCACCTCGACAACGAGGTGGTGGAGGTCGAGGGAGCCGATCTGTCCGAGCTGCGGGCGAACGTGAAGCAGGTGTTCATCACCGCCTCGCAGATCGAGGACTCCGCCCTGGACGTGGTGATCCTCGAGCCCGGGGCGCGTCACTTCCTGCGGGTGGAGCCCAACGGGCAGATCTCCCCGCGCGAGGCGGGCCCTGAGGACGAGGACCTGCCTCCGCTCCCCACCGGCGAGCGCCCCTCCTCCTCCCTGCAGCCCTCCGGGGGCGCGGCCGCCACGCCCTCCGGTCGGCCCGGTGACCCCACGGCCTCCCCCTGGGACGCCCCGTCCTCGGCGCCCACGTACACCGGGGAACTGCCGGTGGCACGCACGCATCGCGCGGGCCGCCGTCGTGCGCACGGCGCCCACGCCTCGGCGCACTCCGCAGCGTCGGTCGCCTCCGCGCCGTCCGCGAGCTCGGCGACCTCCGCGGTCTCGGCCGCCTCCGCCGCGCCCGCGCCGAGCTCCACCCCGGGCTCGCCCCCGTCGGCTCCGCCGGCTACTTCCGCGCCGTCGAGCGCCGGGGAGACGTGGCGTGCCCGCACGGCCGACGACGATGCCGCCGAGGCCGGAACGGCCGGGCCCCGCACGAGTGAGCCGGTGCGGCAGCGACCCGACGACGACGGCCGCCCCACCCTGAAGGACCTGCAGGCCACCACGGCCCGCAAGCCCAAGGCGAAGGCCGCCAAGGGCTGGCAGGGCTTCCTCACCCGCGCCACCGGCGGCGTGATCTCCCCGCGCCCCGGCAGGCGTGAGCAGTACGAGATCGACCGCCTGGAGCGGATCCGCCGCCCCCTGGACGGCCCGCGCAACATCGTGGTGGTGAACCTCAAGGGCGGCGCCCACAAGACCACCGCCTCACTGATGATCGCGGCCACGCTGGGCGTGACCCGCGGCGGCAACGTGCTGGCATGGGACAACAACGAGACCCGCGGCACCCTGGGCTGGCGGGGCATCCCCACCGATCACACCCGCACCGCCGTGGACCTGCTGCACGACCTTGACCGCATGAAGGCCCCGCAGGCCAGCGCCGCGGACCTGGATCCGTTCATGCGGCCGCAGGGAGCGATGCGCTTCGACATCCTGGCCTCCGACGAGGACCCGGGATCGGCCGCCTCGATCGACGCTGAGGCGTTCACCGAGCTGAACGACACCCTCTCCCGCTTCTACCGGATCAAGGTGATCGACACCGGCAACAACGTGCGGGCGTCGAACTGGATGGCTGCGGTGCGCAGCGCCGACCAGCTGGTGATCATCTCCACCGTGCGCGAGGACACCTTCAACGCCGCCGCCTGGATGATCGACGAGCTGCGGGCCACCGGCCTGCAGACGCAGGTGGAGCACGCCGTGACGATCCTCTCCCACTCCTCGAAGGGGAAGTTCGACCCGGTGCTGCGCACCCGCCTGATGAACCACTTCGGTGCGCACACCCGCGCGGTCACCGAGGTGCCCTACGAGCACCAGTTCGTGGACGGCTCCCACCTGGACTGGAACCGTGTCTCCTCCGCCACCAAGGAGGCATGGCTGGACGCCACCGCCCTGATCATCGACGGCATGTGAGCACCTGCGGAGCGCTGCACGTGTGCGGCCATGCCGCGCGTCGTCCACAGCGACGGCGGCAGGCCGCCCGATGTCGGTGCCGCGATCTAGTCTGAGCAGATGCCCACCCGCCGCCTGCACCTCGTCGTCGACGACGACCTCGGCCCCGCGCTGTGGGTACGGGAGCAGGTCGCTCCGGGGCGCTCGCGCGCGCTCAGCGAGCTCGCACCCGTGCACGCACACTCCCCGCACGCTCTCGCCGAGGTGCTCGCGGCGGCCCCGGCCACACTGCGGCACCGGGTGCGGATCCCCGGGGCCCCCGGCACCCCTGATCGCCGCGTCCCGGCCCTGCCCCTGGACGGGCCGGCGCTGATCGACCTGGTCGCGGCAGTGAGGGAGGGCTTGGGCGAGCGCTTCGGCGCCGATGCCGTCGAACAGCTGTCACAGCTGGTCACCGAGGGTGCGGCGGTGCGGCTGGCCTCCGAGGGCCCGGCCTCCGAGCTCACCGTGATGCCGGATCTGCTGGCCGCGACAGTGCTGGACGTCGAGGCGCGCGCGCTGGTGGCGGCGCGGGACCTGCGGGTCGATGTGCAGTGGCATCACGGGCGGGCGCTGCTGCGGTGGCAGGCTCCCACCGAGCGTCGCCCGAGTCTGCTGCACGCCCTGGTCGACGCCCATGCCCGGCAGGCCTTCGCCGCGCACCTCGCGCAGTGCTCCCCCACCCCTGCAGCCCCCGGCGCGGACCGGTACGGCGTGCTGGCAGCGCTGGCCGGGGAGACGGAGCTGGAGGCCGAGGTGCCCGAGCAGCGAGCGATCGTGAGGGCGTTCGCGGCGTACCGCGACTCGGGCCGCATAGGGGTGCAGCTGACCTCCACCGACAGCGAGCTGGTGGTGCGCCTGCACGAACCCCCGGTGGGCACGGCCTGGCCGCTGCAGACGTGCCTGCGGCAGAGCGACGGCACCGTGCTCCCGGTGGCCGATCTGCGCGCGGTGGGCGACGTGACCGCGGCGGGGGCGGCGGAGGCCACCGCCGAGGTGATGCGCCTGGCTCCCACGGTGCGGCAGGCCGCGATGGACGACACCGGCGTGGACTGGCTGCTGACCACCGCCGAGGCCGGCACGTTCCTGGCCCACGACGCCCCGGGGCTGGAGCAGGCGGGTGTGACGGTGCTGCTGCCGCGCGACTGGACCAAGCAGGCGGCCACCCTGCGGCCCCAGGTCACCGAGGAGCCCGCCGGGGAGCGCGAGTCCTCCGTGGGACTGGGACAGGTGACCCAGTTCCGCTGGCGGATGGCCGTGGGCGAGACGGACCTGACCGACGAGGAGATGGCCGAGATCCTGGCCGCACAGTCGGAGCTGGTGCAGCTGCGCGGCCGGTGGGTGCGGCTGGATGCGACCACCCTGCGCGCCGCAGAACGGTTCCTGGACGAGTTCACCGATCGCGCCAAGCGCTTCCGGCGCCTGGCGGCCGAGCGGGCGGCTCGCCTCGCGGGCCTTCCGGAGCAGGAGGGGGGCGCGGCCGCCGAGGACCCCGGCGCCCCCGGCGCACCCGCGTCCGGGAAGGCCGGTGCGTCGGCCGCTGACGATCACCCGATGCCGGTGCTCACGTCCCTGTTCCCGGTGCCGGACACGGTGCCCGGATCACTGAGCGGGGTGCTGCCGTGGGCCGAACTGTTCTCCCTGGTGCTGTCCCCGCACGCCGCGGAGCTGCACCTGGGGGCAGCGGCTCTGCAGGATGCCGACAGGGCCGGCATCGCGCGCCTGCTGCCCGGCGGGCCCGGACCCCGCACCCTCCCGCAGCCGGCGACTCTGCAGGCCACCCTGCGGCCCTACCAGCAGGCGGGACTGGACTGGATGTGGGAGCTGAACCAGCTGGGGCTGGGCGGGATCCTCGCCGATGACATGGGGCTGGGCAAGACCATGCAGGTCCTCGCCCTGCTGTGCCGCGAGCGAGAGCAGGAGCCGGGCCGCAGCGGGCGCACGAGCCGCGGTGAGGTCTGCCCCGTCGGCCCCACCCTGCTGGTGTGCCCGATGTCGGTGGTGGGCGCCTGGCAGCGGGAGGCGCGGGCCTTCGCCCCCCACCTGGCGGTGCACGTCCACCACGGCGGGGATCGCGTCCGCGATGAGTCCTTCGCCGCCGGCGCGGCCGACATGGACCTGGTGATCACCACCTACGCCCTGCTGGCGAGGGACCTGCCCGTGCTGCAGCGGGTGGACTGGCATCGCGTGGTGTACGACGAGGCGCAGCACCTGAAGAACGCCCACACGCAGGTGAGCCGGGCGGCACGGAGGCTGCGGCCCCCGCACCGCCTGGCCCTGACCGGCACCCCGGTGGAGAACCGTCTGGAGGACCTCCACTCGTTGATGGAGGTGGTGGAGCCGGGACTGCTGGGCAAGGCCGCCGATTTCAGCGAGCACGTGGCCTCCCCGATCTCCAAGGAGGCCGATCCCGGGGCGCTGGCCCGGCTGAAGCTGGTGACCTCCCCGTTCGTGCTGCGCCGCGTGAAGACGGACCGGGCGATCATCGCGGACCTACCGGAGAAGCGGGAGCTGACCCGCACCGTCACCCTCACCCCCGAGCAGGCGGGCCTGTACCAGGCACTGGTGGAGGATCTGAAGGACCAGCTGGACACCGCCACCCAGAAGCAGCGGCGCTCGGTGGTGGTCTCGACCCTGACCCGGCTGAAGCAGGTGTGCAACCATCCCGCGCACTACCTGGGGGACGGCTCCCCGATGCTGCGGGAGGGGCACCACCGCTCCGGGAAGCTCGAGCTGGTGGACGACCTGCTGGAGACGGCCTTCGCCGACGGCGAGAAGGTGCTGCTGTTCACGCAGTTCACCACCTTCGGACACCTGCTGGTGCCGTACTGGACCGAGCGCTTCGGGCTGCCGGTGCCTTTCCTGCACGGCGGGGTGGCGAAGAAGGACCGCGACCAGATGGTGGCACAGTTCCAGGCGCAGCGGGACCAGCCCGGGCTGATGCTGCTGAGCCTGCGCGCCGGTGGCACGGGCCTGACCCTCACTGCCGCCAACCACGTCGTGCACCTGGACCGCTGGTGGAACCCGGCGGTGGAGAACCAGGCCACCGACCGGGCGTTCCGCATCGGGCAGCGGCGGGACGTGCAGGTGCACAAGCTGGTCAGCGCAGGCACCATCGAGGAGCGCATCGACACCGTGCTGCTGGACAAGCAGTCCCTGGCCGATCTCACCATCGCCCCCGGTGAGGACTGGCTCGCCCAGCTGGACGACGACTCCCTGCTGGAGCTGCTGTCGCTGTCGGAGGAGGAGAAGGGCGGTGGTCCGGAATGAACATCCAGCTGCGGTCCCGGCGCGGGCCGATCGGCAAGGGCTGGCACGCGGTCGCCCTGCGCAATGCCATGGAGACCATCCTCGGGGTGGGCAGGGCCTCGGGCGGCCGGGCGGATGCCCGCTCGGGCCGCGTGGCCTGGATCGATGTCACCACCGGCACTGCCCGCGGCGCGGTGCAGGACTCCGACGGGGAGCTGTACCGCCCGCAGCTGGACCTGCCGGCGTTCTCCGCTGCGGACACAGAGGCGTTCCTGGTCGTGGCCCGCGCCCACCCCGGGCTGCCGGCCACCATGGCCGCCGGGGAGTACCCGCAGCTGGTGGAGAAGGAGCTGTCCGCGCACGAGGTGTCCCTGCTGCCGCGCGGCCCCTCCGAGCTGTCCCACGACTGCTCCTGCCTGGACTGGCCCGGGCCCTGCCGTCACGTCGCGGCGCTGGCGTACGTGCTGGTCGAGGCGGTGGACGAGAAGCCGCTGCTGCTGCTCACCCTGCGCGGACTGCGCATCGAGGACCTGGTGGCCCCCGTGAGCACGGGTCCGGTCCCGGCTGACGACGCATCGGCACCGGAACCCGACGGGCCCGGCTCGGGCGGCGCCGCTGCCCCCGACGGTTCGGGCGACGCCGCCGCTTCCGGCGGCTCGGGCGACGCCGCTGCCCCCGACGGCTCCGACGCAGGTTCTGCCCGCCGCTCCCCCGGCTTCGACCCCCGACGGGCGGATCCCGCCCTGGTGGCCGAGGTGATGGGCGAGCACGTCGCCGCGGTGATCGCAGCGTTCTACCGGGACGGATCACCGGGGAACGTCGACAACCATCCGGACGGCCGCGCGTAGTTCCCGAGAAAGCAGTCGTCGACCGCGCACTGGCGGCGGTCGTCGTTTCCTGCGGGCGGCACCCTCCCCGTCGGCTCGCAGCCCACGGCTGTGCTGTGCACCCGCCGCCACGCCGCGACTGCGGCCATGCCGGCTCCCTGGTCCACCCGATACGGTAACAGGCATGCAGCACACAGCACCCGGCCCCGCCGCTCCCGCCCCCGCCGTTCCCCAGCAGGCCATCGACGAGATCGCCGCACTGTACGAGAAGACCATCACCGACCATCAGATCGCCGGCGTGACCTGGGCGATCGTCGGGGGTCACGGTCACGACGAGGCGGTGCTGGCACACGGTGCGGCCGGGCACCGCGAGCTGGAGGACGGCGAGCCCACCCCGGGCTCCACACCGATGGGGCGCGGCAGCATCTCCCGCATCGCCTCGCTGACCAAGTCCTTCACCGCCGCGACCATCCTGGCGCTGCGCGACGAGGGCAGGCTGCGCCTGGACGATCCCGTCGAGCAGCACCTGCCGGAGGCCGCCGGCGCCTTCGATTCCCCCGCCGATGCCCGCCCCGTCACCCTGCGCGACCTGCTGTCGATGAACTCCGGCCTGGTCACCGACAACCCGTGGGGTGACCGCCAGGAGTCGATGACCCGCGAGGCCTTCGCCCAGCTGCTGCAGGGCGGCCTGGGCCGCTCGAACACCCCCGGCACCCGCTACGAGTACTCCAACACCGGCTTCGCGATGCTGGGCCGGGTGATCGACGAGATCACCGGTCGGGACTACACCGTCGAGATCCACGAGCGCTTCCTGGACCCGCTGGGCATGGTGGACACCGCCTTCGAGACCTCCGGCCTGGACCTCGCGCGCCTGGCCACGGGCCACCGCCTCAACGAGCGCAGCGACGCCACGCGCTTCGAGGCGGTGCCCTTCGACCAGCCCGGTGTGTACGGGGCGATGGCGGGCCTGTACTCCACCGTGGACGACATCGCCACCTGGGTGCGGTTCCTCGCCGCGGCCGATGCTCCTGATGCCGCGGGCCGCTCCCAGGACCTGCTGTCCACCGGATCACGGCGCGAGATGCAGCAGATCCACCGTCACCATGTGCTGCCGCCCCTGCCCGCAGGCACGGACGGCACCTCCCCCGGATTCGACCGCATCCGCGGCTACGGCTACGGCCTGGCGGTGGACGTGCTGCCGGACCTCGGGGAGCTGGTCTCCCACTCCGGTGGATACCCGGGGTACGGGGCGTTCATGCAGTGGCACCGCGACTCCGGTGTAGGTGTGGTGGCGCTGGCCAACAGCAAGTACGCACCGCTGGGAGTGCTGTCGGTGCAGGCACTGCAGATCCTCGCGAAGCACGAGCCGCGGCTGCTGGCCGACCGCATCCCCACCCCGGCCCCGCGCACCCTGCAGGCTGCCGGTGCGGCCCTGGACTGGCTGCGAGGAGCGGGCGACGCGCTGGCCGACACCTGGTTCGCCGACAACATGGACCTGGACATCCCCCGCGCCGAGCGGCGACGCCGCCTGGAGCAGGCCCTCGAGCAGGCGGGCCTGGAGCTGGGCGCGCTGGGCTCCCTCACCCCCGAGGGCGCCGTGCCTCTCAGCCAGACCCACCTGCGCTGGACCGTTCCCGGCGCGCAGCAGGAGGAGGAGTCGTCCGAGCCCACCCAGGCTCCGCGTCGGCCGGGCGCTCCTGGCGACCAGGCCAAGCACGGATCAGCGGACGGTGCACGTGACGGTGGGGACGGGGCGAAGGATCTGCGGATCGACCTGCAGATGGACCCGCGGCGCGAGGCCCTGGTCCAGGGACTGGACACCGTGGCGGTGCCGCGCGCCTGAGGGCTGGTCCTCAGCCGAAGGCGGGGCCGTCGGCGGTGGGCGCGCAGGAGAGGTAGTGGCCGTCCTCGGTCAGCCCGATCACGCCCACGTCCTCCGGGACGCATTCCTGGCCCACGGTGACCAGGGCGTACGCCGAGTCGATGCTGCTGGTGGCCCCGGCGCTGCCGGAGCTGTCGAAGATCATCACCAGCACCACCGCCACGATGATCCCCAGGACCACTGCGGCGATCGCCCCCAGCGCCACCGCCATCAACGTGCTGCGGTTGCGGCCGGCATCGGGTCCGGTGCCGGTGAGCGTGCTGGTGATGGTGCCGGTGATGCCCTGGGAGCGGGTGCCCTGCTGCGTGCTCGTGCGGGTGCCGGCAGCAGTGTGGGTGCCCACGCGCGAGGAGCCCTGCGGGCCGTGGCCGCCCGGCGCGCTGCCCTTCGGCCCGCCGCCGTGACCACCGGTGGCGCGCCCGCCGGGACCGCCCGTCTGACCACCGGCCCACTGCGGGCCCGTCTGCGGGGAGGCGGATCCGGCGGAGAACCCCTGCTGGACGCGCCCTGCGCGGATCGCCTCCATCGAGGAGGCGGAGACCCCGGGAGCGGGGCGCTCAGGCCTGCGCGCACCCGGAGCGTTCGGGGGCAGCGGCGGCAGCGTGTCGGTGAACTCCAGCGGGGTGCCGTCGGCCAGGGTGAGGGGGTAGCCCCGCGGTACGCGGGGCAGATCCCGGCGCACGCTCTGGGCGTCCTGGTAGCGCTCCTCGGGCTGGGCCGCGAGCAACTTGCGGATCACGGCCGACAGCTTCGGTGTGACTCCGCGCAGGTACTGGTTCAGCTCATCGGGCCGGAAGGCGCCGTCGTGCAGCTTGATGGGGCCGTTCAGCGCCACCAGCGCCACCACGCCCGCGGCGTACAGGTCGTGGGAGGGCGTGGGCTCGGCCATCGCGAACAGCTCCGGGGCCATGTAGCCGGGGGTCCCGTTGACCATGCCCACGTGGGTGAAGCGCACATCGGTCTCGTGCACGGCGATGCCGAAGTCGGCCAGGCGCGAATGCGGCCAGGCGCGGCCTCTGGGTTCGAACATGATGTTGGCGGGCTTGACGTCGCGATGGATCCAGCCCTCGGAGTGGATGTGGGCCAGGCCGTCCAGCAGCTGCTCCAGCACCACCACCACGGCGGGCTCGGCGAGCTTGCCCTGCTTCTTGACCACCGACTCGAGGGTGCCGCCGGAGACCAGCGGCATCGCGATCACCACGTGCTCGTCCTCGGCACCCCAGCCGTAGGGGGTCAGCAGGTGGGGGTGGTCGAAGCTGACGCCCTTCTCCCGCACGAACCGCATGAGGTCCGCGGAGTCGCGCTGGCGCAGCACCTTGGCCGCGCAGATCTCCTGCGTCTTCTGATCCCAGGCACGCCAGACGGACCCGGATCCCCCCTTGGCGATCAGGTCTATCAGCGCGAAGCGCCCGACGATCACGTCTGCCATAGCCCGGCCAGCATATCCGCGATGGGGACCGGCAGTTATGCTGACGGTATCGGGGACGGGCCGCAGAGCACGAAGGGGGGACCCGTGATCGCTCCGGAGCTGCTGATCGCCGCCCCTCTGGGGGACGACTCCTTCTGGGATCCGGTGAAGGCGAACTGGTCGCTGTTCGGGATCCTGCTGGCCGGCACCGCGGTGCTGACCATAGCCTTCGTGGTGTGGCTGGTGATCCAGCCCGAGGAGCCCGATCACGACACCAAGGAGCTGGTGGACCGCGCCGTGGACCGCGACCACGACCGGGCCCGCACCATCTCGCGCCGCATGGACGCCGATGCGGGCCGGGCCGACACCTCCGAGCCCGAGCTGCGATGACACCGGGGCCTCCCCGGCCCGGGATGCCGCCCACGGGGTCGCTTCCGGCCGGGCGTGCCGCACGTGCACTGCTGCCCCGGCGCCGTCTCACCGCGACGGTGCTGGGGATCGGCCTGCTGGCTCCCGCCGCCTGCTCCCCCGGCGCCCAGCCCGTGGCCACCGACCCCGAGCTGGCGCGCGACCCCCTGGCCACCGTCGATCAGTCCGCCTGGGACGCCCGTGAGGCGGGTGCGCTCACCGGCCTGCCGATCGAGGGCGACCTCGCCGACTTCGCGAGCTGGGAGGAGGCGGGCCTGGACGACTCCTCCGTCGCCCCGACGCGGCAGCAGCTGGTGGACTTCCTGGGCGCCGTCTACCTGAGCCCGTCGAGCTTCGCGGGGCTCTCCGATGCCGAGACCCGCTCCCGGGTCGACGAGGTGACCCCGGACTTCTGGAAGGACGATCTTGCCGAGGCCTGGGACGACGGGAACCGCCACTTCTACGCCTTCGCCCTGGCCGATCCCTTCGCACCGGTGGGGGCACCGCGGATCGCCGCGAACTGGTACCGGGCCGAGGAGGGCTCGGTCCCGCAGCTGATGACCACCGGTACCTTCGCCCACACGGTGATCGACACGAGCTCGCGCGAGGTGGGGGTGGTCGCCCAGCGCTTCGCCATGCGGGTGGACCTCGGGGCTCAGGGGGAGGCGGTGCGCGGCATGCACCAGGTGACCCTGCACGGGCTCGACCTGTGCGCCACCGGGGAGGCAGGCGGCCTTCACGTACCGGCCATCAGCACCGCCCGCGGGCATCAGGACGTGCAGAGCGCCACCATGGACCAGGTGATCGCCTCCCCACGGGTACCGCGCACCGCACTGGACAGCGGCTCCGAGGATGCCCGGCAGGGCGATCGGGAGACCGTCCTGTTCTGCGACTGAGCCTCCCGGTTCGACGACGGGGACGCGCACCCCGACCGGACTTCGTCGGCTGTTCACCTGGCCGTGGCCGCCCGGTCACCGCGGGATTCCACGTGGGAAATCCTGTCCTCGTACGTTCGTGCTGCTGCCGGCGCGGGACGATGAGGGGGGTGCACCGTGGACCAGGGCCGCACCCTTGTGATCGCTGTCGATGGGCTCGATGCCGCCGACCTGGCCGACGGGCCGCTCACCGATCCGGGATCGCCGCTGCGCGACGCCCTGCTCCGCCATGCCGTTCCTCTGGAGATCCGAACCGGCGGTCCCTCCGAGCCCTCACCGGCCCTGGTGAGCCTGATGACCGGCGCCTCGGTGGGGCACACCGGTGTGGCGATGGAGCTCGCCTTCGATCCGGCCGAGCCGGCCGTGGGGGGCGTGTGGTACCACGACGACCTGCGGATCCCCACCCTGCTGGAGGTGGCGCGGTCCCGGGGGGCGGTGACCTGCGCGCTCCAGTGGCCGGCCACAGCCGGGAGCGGGGTCGACCTGTGCCTGCCCCTGGTGGAGGACCTGCGCCGCTATCGCGACCGCTGGAGCATGGCTGAGCAGACCAGCTCCCCGCGGATGGTGGCCGAGCACCTGCGGCACCGACGGGAGGCCGGGCTGCACCTGTCCCAGATCGAGCCCGACTCCCTGGTGGGGCAGGTGGGTGAGGAGGCTCTGTCCGGCGGCCGGGTGGACCTGGCGATGGTCCGGCTCAGCGGGCTGGGCCGGGCACGGCGCCGCGAGGGGCGCACCTCCTCCGCCGCGAGGCGGGCCCTGGCGGTCACGGTGGAGGCCCTGGACCGCCTGGTGGTCGCGTTCGCCGCCACCGAGGAGGATCGAATCGTGCTGGTGCCGGGGCGTCCCCTGGTGCCCGTGGAGCTGCTGGTCCACCCCAATGCCGTGCTGGAGCGCCATGGCCTGGTGCGCACCGACGGCCCACGGCTGGCCGGCTTCCGGGCACTGGTGTGGCCCGACGGCCCGCGCGGGGTGCTCCACGTGCGGCGCGGCGAGAGTCCCTCCGTCGGCCGCGCGGCGATGGAGGCCCTCGCCGAGGTCGCCGCGCACTACCGGCTGAGGCTGCGGCCGGTCGACGACGGGGTGGGGGCCACCGCTCAGACCGACGTGATCGCGGTGCTGGAGGGGACCCCGGGCACCGTGTTCGGCCTGTCCCCCACGCACCGCCCCCTGGTCGAGGGCGATGACCCGTACTACGCGGGGCCGCGTGCCGTGGCCGATCCCACCGCGTCCACCACGGTGCTGGGGAGCGGTCCGGGCCTGCCCGGCACGAGGGTGGAGGGCGGCTGGGCCGATCTGGGCGTGACCCTGGCGGAGTCGATGGGGCTCGTCCTTCCCGCGGCGACGGCCTCCGGGATGCGCCCGGCCGCACTCGCCCAGGCCTGAGACCCCGGTCAGCGGATCCGGCGCAGCAGATCCATCAGCGCGCCCCATCCGCGCTGCAGCGGGCCGACGGTCTCCTCGGCGAGGCGGTCGCGCAGGTCCTCGAGCGCGGGGGCATGGCGGGCGATGTGGTGGTCACCGTCGTGGACCGCGTCGTCCACGTCCCCTCCCTGCACCTCTCGCGGGGACACGACGAGCGCGAGGGCGATGCCCACCCGGTCGGTGCCATCGGCGTCCAGCACCACCTCGATGGCGTCGACATCGGGCAGGCCGTCCTCCGCGAGGTCCCGTCGCAGCATCGCGAAGGCCTCGTCGAGCGCGGCGGCCCGGCCCTGATCGGCGCGGACCGCCTGACGCAGCGGCACCGCCACCAGGTTCCCGTCGACGTCCGCCACGGAGGAGATCACCTCGTGCTCACCGGCGGGCCGGCCCTGGTCGTGCAGGGCGATCCTCTGCACCACCAGGCGCAGCACGCCGCTGGGGGCGCAGGGGCCGAGCACGTCCCGCAGCCGCCCCGGAGCGGCGGTGCGGCCCTGCCACAGCACGTACTGTCCGGGGGCAGGTTCCTGGCTGGTCACGGGCACATGGTAGCTGGCCGTCCGATGTCTCAGTCGGTGGGTTCGCAGCTCGTCGTACAGGGCCGTGCGGTGGGTGGGCGCCTCCTGGTCGTGCACCAGGACGCGGTAGTAGTCGTTGAGCTTCTGGTTACGCATTGTTCGTGTCGCAAAGTTCTGCTTATACATGCAGGTCCCCGGCCATAAGAACCCACTTCATCGGCGATCACGGTTTCGCAGGAGCGGTGCTGCGCGTTTCCTGTCATGATGAGAAGTCCGTTCACCGCCGCGCACCGCGCCCCGCCCTCGAAGGAGACACCCGTGCCCCTGGCTCAGAGCCTGGATGCGATCACCGTGGATCACCTGCGCTCGACCGGGGCGCTCAAGTGGAGCCTGCCCGATGAGGTCACCGGCGCCTTCGTGGCGGAGATGGACTACGGCACCTCACCGGCGATCGTGGCCGCCCTGGAACAGGCGGTGCAGGTGGGGTGCTTCGGCTACCCCACCCCGGAGCTGGCCCAGGAGCTCCAGGAGGCCACCGCCCGACGGCTCGCCGGCGCGCACGGCTGGGAGGTGGCGCCCGAGGACGTCCACCCCGTCCCGGACGTGATCTCGGTGCTCGAGAAGGCGATCACGCTGACCACGGACCCGGGCACGCCGGTGGTGGTCCCCACCCCGGCCTACATGAACTTCTTCAACACCATCCGGGGCCTGGACCGCGAGGTCATCGAGGTGCCCATGGTGCTCGACGAACAGGGCCTGTTCCGCATGGACCTGCCCGCCATCCGGGCGGCCATCACCGGCAGCGGGGCGCAGCTGGTGACGCTGTGCAACCCCCACAACCCCACCGGGCGGGTCTTCACGCGCCAGGAGCTCGCGGAGCTCTCCGAGGTGATCGAGCAGACCGGTGCCCGGGTGTTCGCCGACGAGATCTGGGCGCCCCTGGTGTTCTCGGGCCACACCCACCTCCCCTACGCCTCCCTGAGCCCCCGCACTGCCGCGCACACGATCACGGCCGTGTCCGCGTCGAAGGGCTGGAACATCCCCGGCCTCAAGTGCGCCCAGGCGGTGCTGAGCAGCGACAGGGATCGGGAGGCGTGGGCGCGGATCCAGCCGCCGAGCTGGCACCGGGTCGCCCCGTTGGGCATGGTGGGCACCATCGCGGCCTACCGCGATCGCTCGGGGTGGATCGAGGAGGTCACCGCGTACATCGAGGACTGCACCGCGATGGTGGCCGATGCCCTGGCCCGGAGTGCGCCGGCCGCGCGGATGAGCAGGCCCCAGGCGACCTACGTGTGCTGGATCGACCTGAGCGCCCTCGAGGTGCCCGCCCCGGCCTCCGCACACCTCCAGCAGGCCGCTCGCCTGCTGCCCACGGACGGCGCTTCCTGCGGGGAGGTGGGGCGCGACCACATCCGGCTGATCGCCGCGATGCCGCGCCCTGTGCTGCGCGAGTCCCTGGAGCGCATGACCCGGGAGCTGGCGCTCAGATCCCGCTGAGCTCGCCCGGGAGCACGGAGGAGCCGCTCAGCAGCAGCTCGGCGTCCGTGACGGTGCCGGTCAGGATCTTGGCGCGCGAGGAGAGGATCGATGTGCGGGTGATCTCGCGCGCGCGCTCCACGGAGTGACGGGTGAGCGCCGGGGCGCTCAGGCGCGGGGTATGGCCCGCTCGAGGTCGAGGGCTCGGCGCACCGCGCTGATCTGGGAGCGGCGGGCGGCCTGGGCCACCGGGCCCACCTGCTGCAGGGGGTAGCTGTGCCCGCCCTCGACGGCCTCGTGGATCTCGAGCTCCACCCCGGCGGCGCGCAGCTTCTCACTGAGCCTCCGTGAATCGGCCAGCAGCGGGTCGCTGCCGCCGACGCTCAGATGCACGGGCGGCAGCCCCTCCATGGGGCCGCGCAGCGGGTTCAGGCGCGGGTCGTCGCGATCAGCGCCGTCGGCGTACAGCTCGGCGGCCTCACGCAGCTCGGGCCGCAGCAGCCGCTCCTCGGTGAGGTCCAGCCAGGGGGTGGTGAGCATCAGCAGGGCGGGCTGGGCGCCCCCGTGCTCGCGTAGCGCCTGGGCCACGGCGAGCGCGAGGCCGCCGCCGGCACCGTCGCCGGAGAGCACCCAGTGGCCCGGCCGCACCTCGGCCTTGCGGGTCAGGGACAGGACGGCCTGGAGGGCGTCGTCGAAGGCGTGCGGGAAGGGGTGGCGCGGAGGCACGCGGTAGTGCACCATTGCGGCGGCCACGTCGGAGCGTCGCCGCACGTCCTCCAGCCACTCCCAGGTCTTCTGGTCCGCACCGCGCAGGAAGGCACCGCCGTGCAGGTGCACGATGGCCGCGCCACCCGCGCCACCCGCGCGATCCGGGTCGATCCAGGTGGTGGGCACGTGGTGGTGCCGTCGGCGCTCCACCAGGCGGCGGTCCACGAGGTCGCGAGCCGGCTTGGACGGTCCCTGGGCCCACAGATGGCTAAGCGCGCGCACGATGCTCATGCCCTGCATCCTCCCATGTCCGCCGCCGCCGCGCCCGGACGGAACTACCATCAGCCATGGCCACTCACCAGCTCCGCCTCAGCCGCCAGATCCCCGCCACCGCCGAGCAGGTGTGGGCGGTGATCGCCGACATCAAAGCCGCGCCCCACACCCTCCGCGACGTGCTCGCGGTGGACCTGCAGACCCAGGGTCCCTACGGCGTGGGCACCCGCTGGATCGAGACGCGGAAGATGTTCGGCTTCGAGGGCAGCCAGGAGATGCAGGTGGTCGAGGCCGATGCGCCCCGCCGCACCGTCGTGGTGGCCGAGGCCGGCGGTGCCGACTACCGCACGGAGTTCATCCTCTCCCCGATCTCCGGCTCGCCGGATACGACCCAGCTGACGATGGTGTTCAGCGCCGTCCCGCAGTCCCGCGGCGGCCTGAAGGGGAAGCTGATGGGTGTGATGGCGAAGGTCGGATTGAAGGCCACCCGCAGGGCGATGGAGCAGGACCTCGAGGACATCGCCGCGGCGGCTGCCCGGCGCTGATCAGCGGTGCCAGCGCCGTCGACCCTGATCCGTGCTGTCAGCGCTGAGCAGGGCTATGAGCGCGCCGTGCACCCCATCTCGTCGTCGACGAAGGCGGGCCTGGCGGCGCGGAAGCCGACCACACCCAGGGCGAGTCCGGTCACGGCCATCATCGTGAGCATGGTGTGCGCGGAGCCGGTGGCGTCCAGCACCACTCCCGCGGTGATCGAGCCGGCGGCGGCGATCAGGTACCCCACCGGCTGCACCATCCCGGACAGCCTCGCGGTCACCAGCGGGTCGCGGCTCCGGGCGGGGATGAGCGCGATCGCGGTGGGGAAGGCGAAGCCGCCGACGCCCAGCACGGCCGCCCACAGCAGTGCGCCTGCGGCGGGGGCCAGGATCAGTCCGATGTACCCGGCGGCGGTCAGCAGGCCCATGCCCAGGGCGATCAGCGGCAGGTGGCGGGAGCGCTCGATCACCGTGGGCATGACGAGCCCGCCCAGGATGCCCCAGGCCGCGACGGATCCGGTCACGAGGCCGGCATCGGCCGCGCTCATGCCGCCCTGGGTGAGGATCTGGGGCAGCAGGCCGATCTGCGTGTAGGCGTTCATGGACTGCAGACCGAACATCGCGGTGAGCGCCACCGCGGTGGGCGAGCGCAGGACGGAGGTTCGCAGCTCGCCCTGGGCGGCGTCGGGGGGGAAGTCGTGGCCGGTGCGGGCCAGCACGATCGTCCACACCACCACCGGCACCACGGCCAGCAGGCCCCAGAACCGCAGCGAGTCCTGCCAGCCCAGGGCCTCGTCCGTGATCAGGGGGACGGCGAAGGCGGAACCGCTGGCCCCGCCCACGCCCAGCAGGGTCGAGTACAGGGTCATCAGCGCCACGGTGCGGCGCCCGCCGTACTGCTTGATCCACGCCGGGACGATCACGTTGCCCAGCGCCGGTCCCACCAGGGCCAGCAGCGACAGCAGCGTGAACATCACGAAGGTGCTCGCCTGGGGGCGCAGCAGCAGGCCGGCCACCACCAGCACGAAGGACGCCACCACGGTGCCGGTCAGACCCACCCGCTTGGAGATCGGCACCGCCAGCGCACCCAGCACCCCGAAGGCCAGGCACGGCAGCGCGGTCAGCAGGCCCATCGCGAGCCCGCCCTGGCCGTGGAAGGCCACCACGTCCTCCAGCAGCGGGCCCAGGGACGTGGCACCGGGCCGCAGGTTCAGCGACACGGTGGCCACCGCGATCACGGCGAGCACGGCACCGATGGCGGGTGCTCCGGCAGCGGGGCCGCCCCGCCGTTCGGACCGGTGCGTGCGCGTCAGCCGACGCGGGCGCTCAGCCCTGGGCATGCGCTCGGGCCGGGGCGAGTGCTCAGCGCTGGGCAGGTGCTCTGGCCGGGCGGGGTCCTCGAGCCTAACCGGGGGCTCAGGCCGGGGCGCAGGGGTATCGGTCACCGCTCCCTTCTACACCCCGCCGGCCGGTGTCTCCACATCTGAGGGCACACATCACCGAGCCGCCCACCCTGCTCGGCCGCCCGCCCTCTCCGGCGGTTACGGGTGGGTACGTTCCAGGATCTGGAAGCGGGCGGCACAGTGCGGTCGCCGGGAACCGCCCCGCCACCGCGTACTGTCGTCCCATGGCCAGGACGATCTACGTGACCGGGGAGGCGAAGTCGCCGAGCAACAATCCGATCACCTCCCAGTACGGGTTGTTCTTCGTGGGCCTCGTGGTCGACACTGAGACCCACGCCATCCTCCGGGCCGACTGCACCGCGGCGCTCGCTCTCACCGTGGAGTTCGTGCGCGGACTGCTCGAGGGCAGGAGTCTGCTGGAGGAGGACGCGCTGGTGGAGACCATCATCGATCGGTACCACGGGTCCTCTCAGCGGGCCATGACCGCCGCCGTGCGGAGCGCCGCTGCGAAGTACCGCGACCTGGTCGACGGCTCTGCCAGGACAACTGCATAACCCTGTCGCTCGCCGTCAGCCCGGTACCTGACCGCACCGGATCCCGTCGGAAGCGCCCGGACAGGGCATCGACGCGCCGCCCCTCGTGGGCAGGCGCGAGGCGTGTCGCCGTCGGCGGCCGCGCTGGTCGCCGCACCCCAGGAGGGCGGCCGTCCGCGATGCCCGTGCCGCCCCGCGGCAGGTCCGGTGCGCTTCCGATTTCTCTTTGCCCGGTCAGCGGGGTGTCGGCCCTTCCCGAAGGAGAACCGTTGATCACCGACGGCCTGCTCATGCTCGGCGTCCTGCTGGGCCTCTCATGCCTGCTCATCGTGCTGGAACGCACCACGGGCTGGAAGTTCTTCACGTTCGTGCCGGGCATGGTGCTGATGTACCTGCTCTGCGCCACCCTGAACTCCCTGGGCATGTTCGGCGACGCCGAGGAGACCCGCGCCCCCATAGCCGCGGTGAAGGACGTGGCCCTGCCGGCGATGATCTTCCTGTTCCTGTTCGGCTGCGACATCCGCAAGATCATCAAGCTGGGCCCGAAGCTGCTGCTGACCATGTTCGTGGCCGCCGCCTCACTCGCCGTGGGCATGGTGGCGGTGTACGCCGTGTTCCAGAGCGCCCTGCACGAGGAGTCCTGGAAGGCCCTGGGCGCCCTGCTGGCCTCCTGGACCGGCGGCAGCGCCAACATGGTCGCGGTGCAGGACATCCTGCAGGCACCGGAGAACATCTTCGGCTACGCCCTGATCACCGACACCATCGTGTACTCGGTGTGGCTCATGGCGATGTTCTCCTCGGTGGCGGTCTCCGATCGCTTCAACCGCTTCACCAAGGCCAACACCTCCTATCTGGAATCCCACGCCAGCGCCGACCTCGCTGAGGAGAAGCGGGAGATCACCGTGACCTCCCTGGCGATCGTTGCCTTCGGCTCGATCTTCGTCTCCACCGTGGCGATCTGGATCGGTGGTCAGCTGCCCGAGCTGGGCGACGTGGTCAACGGCACCGCCTGGACCATCCTCATCGTGTCGTTGCTGGGCCTGATCGTGGCGCACACACCGCTGGGCAAGGTGGCCGGCTCGATGGAGGTGGGCACCCTTATGCTGTTCATCGTGATCGGCCAGATCGCCTCCGGCTCCGACTTCTCCGCCCTCACCCAGGCACCGCTGTACCTGCTGATCGGCTTCCTGGTGCTGCTGGTGCACGCCGTGATCATGGTTATCTACGCGAAGCTCACCCGCACCGAGCTGTTCTCGCTGGCCGTGGCCTCCACCGCGAACATCGGCGGTATCGCTTCCGCACCCGTAGTGGCCAGTGCCTTCAACCGGCAGCTGGTGCCGGTGGGCGTGCTGTTCGCGCTGATCGGCTCCTTCGCGGGCACGTGGATCGGCCTGGGTGCCGCTCAGCTGATGAGCATGCTGTGACCGGCCGCCCCGCTCCCCGCACCCCCGGCGGCACGCCTGAGCCCGCCTTGCCCGTCAGCGCCGTGGCGCTGGAGCTGGAGGTGGCGGCAGTGCGCATGCATCGCCACGCCGCTCCCCTGCTGCGTCCCTTCGTCACCGCCGCTCGGCGCACCGAGGCCGTGGAGTACCTGGCCATCGAGGTGGAGCTGCGCGCCGGAGTGATCGGGCAGGGAACCGCGGCCGACACCAAGCCCGTCACCGGGGAGGACCTGGCCTCGATCACCACTGCGGTGGAGGGACCGATCACCGCCGCCCTCACCGGGGCCCGTGGCACCATCGCCGAGCTGAGCGCCCTGCTGGCGCAATCGGTCCAGAGAGCCAGCAGTGCGCGCGCCGCGGTGGACGTGGCTCTGCACGACGCCTGGGGCAAGGCCGCAGGCCGCCCCCTGGTGGAACTGCTGGGTGGTGCGGTGCACACCCGCATCGAGTCGGACATGACCGTCTCCCTCGAGGAGCCGGAGGTGATGGCCCAGCACGCCCGCGCGGCCGCTGCTGAGGGCTACCGGGTGCTGAAGATCAAGCTGGGCAGGGACGTGGAGGAGGACCGTCGGCGCTTGGATGCCGTGCTCGAAGCGGTCCCCGGGGCCCGCCTGCGATTGGACGCCAACCAGGGCTGGAGCGTGCAGCAGGCCATCGAGATCATCGGCGCCTTCGAGGCCGACGGGCTCCCCGTGGACCTCGTGGAGCAGCCCGTCGCGGCCGCCGACCTGGAGGGCA
Source organism: Brachybacterium sp. p3-SID1565 (assembly GCF_025143785.1). NCBI lineage: Bacteria > Bacillati > Actinomycetota > Actinomycetes > Micrococcales > Dermabacteraceae > Brachybacterium > Brachybacterium sp. p3-SID1565. The sequence goes on along the minus strand of NZ_JAMBDS010000024.1, from coordinate 3,435 downwards.
TGGCGCAGGTGCGCCGCGCCGTCAGCACTCCGATCATGGCGGACGAGTCCGTGTGGACCGCCGCCGATGCCCGCCGCATCGCAGAGCTCGGCGCCGCCGACATGCTCAACATCAAACTGGCCAAGACCGGCGGAATCCCCGAGGCGATGGCCATCGCCGATGTGGCCCAGCACGCGGGCCTCACCTGCATGGTGGGGGCGATGATGGAGCCGAGCATCACGATCACGGGCGCCGCGCACGTGGCGCTGGCGCACCCGGCTATCACCATGGTGGACCTGGACTCCCCCGACTGGCTCACCACCCGCCACCCTTCCGGCGGCTACAAGGTCCAGGAGGGCTGGCTGGCGCTGACCGGCGGGCCCGGCCTGGGCATGGAGCTGCTGCACCCCGACCAGGACCCGCCCCGGTAGGCCCGCACCGTCCTTGAGGAGAGACCGATGAACGCTTCGAACCCCACCCCTGACCCCGGCAGCCGCGCGGGCCACGCCGCGGGATCCGCACCCCGCCCCGGGGATACCGCATTCGTCCAGGTCGCCGTGGCCACCGTGTGGGTGCGGCCGGGCCTGGAGCGTGCGGGGATCGATGATCCCTCGCTGACCGTACCGGTGGACCTGGATGCCTGGAACTCCGCCATGGACGCGACCGAGACGCTGCGCTGGCTGACCGGCCGCCTGGAGACCCAGGCCCTGCTGGGCGCTCGCGTGATCGTCGATGAGGTCGACGGGCAGTGGGCACGCATCGTCGTCACCGATCAGCTCTGCCCGCGTGATCCCCGCGGTTACCCGGGGTGGGTGCCGCTGGCCCAGCTGAGTGTCGACCCGGGCTTCGCGCAGGCTGCGGCATCGTCCCCGACGGCGACGGTCACCGCCTCCCGCTCCCGTCTCATGGAGGACACAGAGGGGACATCCCCCGGGATCGAGGTCTCCTTCGGGACCGTGCTGCCAGTGCTGGGACGCACGGGGACTGTGGTGGAGCTGGCGGTCCCCGGAGGCGGCACCCAGTACCTGCCCGAGGCCGACGTGGTGGTCCGGGAGCCGGGCGAGGTGCCCCCCACCCCGACGGTGGAGGAGGTGATCGCCACCGGCGAGCGCTTCCTGGGGCTGAGGTACCTGTGGTCGGGCATGAGTGCATGGGGCTTCGACTGCTCGGGTTTCACCCACTCGGTGTTCCGTCACCACGGGATCACGATCCCCCGCGACGCCGGCCCGCAGATGAACGGCTCCGGCTTCCCCCGGGTGGAGCGCGAGGAACTGCGCCGCGGCGATCTGGTGTTCTTCTCCGAGGGGCCCGGCAGTCCTGAGATCCGGCACGTGGCCCTGTACCTGGGCGATGACCTGATCATCCACGCGCCCAATGCCCCACGCACGATCGCTGTCGAGTCGCTCAGCGGGTACGACGTCAAGGGCGAGTACGCCGGGGCGGTGCGGGTGATCCAGCAGTGAGTTGAGGGCGGGTGGATGCCTGCGCGATCGGGAGGGAGTCCTCCACGGCGCGCACCTTCCGACCCCGCTCCGGCAGAGTGTCCGTGCCGGCAGCGAGCGTCCCTGGTGAAGCGGTGGTCAGCGGGCCAGGTCTGGCAGCAGTTCCCGAACCCGCGCTCGGATCACCTCGTCGGCCTCGGCCTTGACCATGCCCGCGGTCATCACGGCCAGGTAGCGGACCTCGGGCCCGTAGGGATCCCCGATGAACGCCACGTCATGCCGGTAGCCGTCCACCCAACCGGACTTCGAGCCCACCGGCACCTCGGGCCGCAGGGCGCTGGAGATGATGGGGATGCGCTGGGCGGACATCGCTTCGCGGGTGAGCACGCGGTGATCGGGCTGCAGGTTCGAGGAGGGGCCCACCATGGCGCGCACGGTGCGCACCAGGTCCGCAGGGGTGGTCTCGAGGGTTAACCCCTGGTCGATGGCGGCCGCGTCGCCGATCAGTCGCTCCGCGCGGGTGGCGGTCAGGCCCAGCCCGTCGATGGCGGTGGCCACGGCCGGCAGTCCCACGAGCTCGATGAGGTGATCGGTGCCCTCGTTGCTGGAACGGTCGATCATTCGCACCGCGAGCTCGCGCACCGTGATCGGCTGCCCGTCGGCGGGGTGCGTGGGGTCCAGGTGGTCGCCGAACAGAGTGAACGGAACACCGTCGACCCCGGTGAAGGTGCGCCTGGCCAGCTCGGTGCGGTCCAGGTCGAGGTGCCCGGCATCGACTGCGTTCAGCACTGCCATCAGCACGTGGAGCTTGATGGTGCTGGCCGCGTAGAAGGGGCGGTCCGGGTCCTGGCTGTGGAGGAGGGAACCGTCGGCCCCGGCGAGGGCGATCGCAACGTGACGCTCGGTGGGCGGGGCGGCGGTGCTCAGGCTCATCCCCCCACACTAGCCGGGCGGTCAGGGGCTGCGCGCCACCGGCCAGTAGCCCGAGCCCCGTGGCCCCGCCGTAGAATCGCGGCCATGAGGCCACTGCAGCAGCGCATCATCGACGAGACAGGCGTGAAGCCCACCATCGACCCCGCCGAGGAGGTGGAGTCCCGGGTGCAGTTCCTGGTGGACTACCTCGCGGCGACCCGCGCGAAGGGCTACGTGCTGGGTATCTCCGGGGGCGTGGACTCCACGGCCGCGGGGCGCCTCGCGCAGCTCGCGGTGGAGCGCGTGCGGGAGCAGGGCGGTGAAGCCCTGTTCGTGGGCGTGCGCCTGCCCTACGGGGTCCAGCACGACGAGGACGACGCCCAGGCGGCCCTCGACTTCATCGCCGCGGACCGCGAGGTCACCATCAACGTCTCCGGCGGGGTGGACGGCCTGTCCGAGGGGTACGCCGCGGGAATGGGCGAGGAGCTCACCGACTTCACCAAGGGCAACGCCAAGGCCCGGCTGCGGATGAGCGCCCAGTATGCGATCGGCGGCGACCTGGGCCTGTTGGTGCTCGGCACCGACCAGGCGGCCGAGAACATCACCGGGTTCTTCACCAAGTTCGGCGACGGCGGCGCAGACCTGCTGCCCCTGTCGGGCCTGAACAAGCGCCAGGTACGGAGCCTGCTCCAGGAGCTCGGTGCTGCGGAGAGGCTGTGGGAGAAGGTCCCCACCGCGGACCTGCTGGACGGCACCCCCGGCCAGACCGACGAAGCAGAGCTGGGCCTGCGCTACGAGGACATCGACGACTACCTCGAGGGACGTGAGATCGACCAGGCCGCGGCGGAGAAGCTCGAGACGATCTTCCTGCGCACCCGCCACAAGCGCGCCCTGCCGGTCACGGTGCATGACACCTGGTGGCGGGAGTGACCTGGACTCAGTCCAGGATGCTGCAGTACCGGTAGGCGTGGTACTCGGGCGGGCTTGAGCTCGCCCGCCCGATCACCTGGTCACGGGTGATGGGCTCGTTGAAGCCGGGGGTGGGCGAGGGCTCCGGATCGTGCGCTGGAGCCTGGTCCGCGGTCCCACACGGGCCGACGGC
>NZ_JAMBDS010000023.1:0-42870 GCF_025143785.1 Brachybacterium sp. p3-SID1565 | reverse complement strand
ACCAACCATCGGCGGTGCGCGCCAGACCAACCATCGGCGGTGCGCGCCAGACCAACCACCGGCGGTGGGCGCGGAGCAGCCGCGGTGGGTGCGACGCTAGCGGCGATGGGTGCGCAGCAGCCGGCCGGTCTCCTCGAGGTGCCGCTGCAGGGCCTCGGCAGTCTCGGCATGCGCGCGCTCAGCGCGCCGGCGTCCGATGGTCCCTCCGAGGGCCAGGCCTGCGTCAGGCCCCCACCGGTACACCACATCAGTGGTGTGGGCATCCTGGCGGGTCTCGATGATGCCGGTGAGGAAGAACTTCCGGCCGGCCAGTGCTCCCAGCAGCACGGTACGACCGCGGCTGCCGCACTCGTACGCGAGGGAGCCGTCGTCCCGCACCCGCGGCACCCAGCCGCGCGCATCGAAGAACGCGGCCACGTCGGCCCGCGCGGCCTGCTCGTCGCCACGCATCACCATCAGCACCGAGGCAGTGCGCTCACTCATGGAACTCTCCGCTCACTCAGGATCGGAACCCGTGCCGGCAACGCCGGTGCTCACGCCCGCGGACGCCGTCGTGCTGGAGGCCTCGGCGCCCATGCCCGTGACCCCCGCGCCCGACGGATCCCGCCCAGGCCCCACACGGCGCAGCTCGGCATTGCCCAGATGGGGAACGGAACGGTGCTCGTAGGGATCCATGCCCTCCCCCACGGCCAGCATGATCTGCAGGACATCACCATGGGCGACCAGCACCACCGATGCGCTCTCGGCGATCCGATCGGCCTCGCGCAGCACCTCGCACGCCCGGCGCGCGACCTCGGACACGGGCTCCACCCCATGGGCGGACTCGCGCCGGGCCAGGTCATCAGCCCAGACCAGGTCGTACGCACTGGCCGGTCCCTCGTCGTGAGTGCCGAAGCCGCGCTCCCGCAGTCGTTCGTCCAGCCGGGGCTCGTGCGCGCCGAGAGCATCGCAGAACTCCTGGGCCGTCTGATGCGCACGGGCGAAGTCACTGGCCAGCACGACCACCTCGGGCCCGATGCCCCTGCCCTCGGCCTTTCGTGCCGCATCCCGGGCCTGGCGCCTGCCGCGCTCGGTCAGGCCCACCTCGATCAGGGCGCGGGGGCCGACGGCCGAGACGATCACGCCCTCGACGTTGGCCACCGACTCGCCGTGCCGCAGCACCCAGATGCCGTGGGCGGGGCCGGACTGGTCCCCTGCCGCACGCTCGGCAGCAGACCCGGACGGGTCAACGGCCGCGAGCTCCGCAGCAGACCCGGACGGATCGGGGAGCTCTCGAGCGTCAGCCACGTCGCACCGTGAGGGCGCCCGGCCCTCAGGGCTCGAGCACCTTGCCGGGGTTGAGGTTGCGGCCGGGATCGTTGTCGGCGAACAGCCCGCGCACCACGCGCGCACCGACCTCGCCGATGTCCTCGACCATCCACGGCCGGTGCTCAGTGCCCACACCGTGGTGGTGGGACACCGGGGAGTCCAGGTCCGCGAAGGTCTGCTGCACGGCGTTCTTGGCGTCGTAGTACTTCGCCAGCGCCGTGGAGTCCTCCGTGTACGGCAGCGCGAAGGTGAAGTACAGGCAGGCACCCCCGTGGTAGCTGTGCGACATGTGGCAGAACATGAAGCCCTGGGAGTCGTGCTCGGCCAGCACCCCGTAGTAGGCGTCGTAGACCTTGGAGTGGACCTCGTTGAGGTTCGACCAGCTGGCGCCGGTCTCGCAGACGTCGCCGAACACCTTGTAGTTCAGCAGGAAGTCGCGCAGGTACGGGGTGTCGAACTTCTTCTGGTCGTACACCGCGCCGGGGCCCGCGCCCAGGCTGATGCCGCCATTGCTCGCCACGATCTTCTTGACGATCGCCTTCTCCCGTTCGACGGTCTGCTTGGTGCCCTCGAAGCACACGTAGGAGATGCACATCTCCTGTGTGGTGTCCCAGCCCTTGGAGCGCAGGTAGGCGAACAGGCCGTCCTGCACCTTGGCCATCACCTTGGACTTGGTGGACTCGGGCGCCTTGACCAGGGCCAGGCTGAAGCGGGTCTCGGGCCCGTCGGAGAGCCGGGCGAAGGTGGGGTGCACCTCGGAGCGGGCGATCGCGTGCATGCCGCGGATTCCGTGCTCCCAGTCCGGGAACATGTAGGCGATGACCTGGCGCACCGGCGGGGTGCGGTGCACCTGGACGGTGCACTCGGAGATCACGCCCAGGCGGCCCTCGCTGCCCATGATCATCTCGTGCACGCTGGGGCCGCTGTCCCGCCCGGGCACGGCCTTGGTGCGGATGATCCCCTCGGGGTGGACCACGCGCATGCCGCGCACGATCTGCTCGATGTCGCCGTACTTGTCGGACTGCATTCCAGTGGAGCGAGTGGCCGCCCAGCCGCCCAGCGTGGAGTAGGTGAAGGAGTCCGGGAAGTGGCCCATGGTCCACCCCAGTTCGTTCAGCTGCTCCTCCAGATCAGGGCCGTACACGCCGGCCTCCACCCGGGCCAGGCCCGCGGTGTCGTCGATCTCCAGGACCTTCCGCATGCGCCCCAGGTTCATGGTGAGGATCGGGCGCTGCTCGGCGACGTCCGGGGTGACCGAGCCGGAGATGCAGGAGCCGCCGCCGTAGGGGATCAGCACCAGGTCCTGCTCCAGCACGATCCGCAGCACCGCGGCGATCTCCTCCTCGCTGCCGGGGTAGACCACCGCGTCCACCAGGCGCTCGAAGTGACCGTTGCGGGCGCGGAACAGGTCAGGCAGGGAGCGGCCGAAGGAGTGGATGACGCGGAACTCGTCGTCGTCCAGCAGGTTCTCCGGGCCCACCACGTCCACCAGGGCGGCGCGGGTGTCCTCGCCCAGGCGACCGGGCGGCACGGTGTGCTCGCTCAGCTCGGGGGTGACCGGGTCCGGCATGGTGTGCAGGTCCATGCCGATCACGTCCTGGGCCAGCGGTGCGAAGCCGGGCTTGTTGCGCCAGTTGAAGGTGACGTCGTCCAGGCCCCAGCCCCACCACCGGTGCCGCTTGACGTCCTTGGCACTCAGCGGAGAGTTCATGCCGGTCCTTCCTCGCCCTGGGCGGCGCCGCCCAGGACTTCCTCGTAGTGGTCGTCGTACAGGTCCTTGACGCGCTCATGGATGCGGGTGGAGAACTCCACCGCAGTCTCACCCTCGTCGGCGATCATCGGGTCGCCGAACACCACGGTGACCGGCGGACGGCCGGGCGCGGGCCAGTTGCGGCCCTTGGGCATCGCCTCGTAGCCGCCGACGATGGCGGCCGGGATCACCGGCACGCCCACGCTGATGGCGAGCGCCGCGCCACCGGGCTTGAAGTCCTTCATCCGCCCGTCCTTCTGGCGACCCCCCTCGGGGAACACCAGGATCGGCACGCCCGAGCGCAGCAGGTTCCGGGAGGTGCCGGAGTGCTTGCGGGAGCCGCCGCGGTCGATCGGGAAGGCGTTGAACATCCAGCGCACGAAGAAGCGGCGGTACCAGACGTTGAAGAAGTAGTCGGCAGCAACGCCTGTGGAGAGGAACTTCGCCTGGCTCCACGGGAGGCTGAGCGCGATCATCGGCGCGTCGACGTGGCTGGTGTGGTTGGCGACCAGCACGTACGGGCCGCGCACGGTGCGCACACGGCGGGCCACCACCGACTTCGGGGTGACGGCGCTTCGCACCACAGCCTTGAAGATCACGCGCTGCAGGACGAAGCGCACCGCCGACCGCCAATGGGAGCGGTACTTGGCGAGATCCCCCTCGGGCACGTCCCAGCCCTCGGCACGGGAGCGGGCCGACAGGGACGGCACCGGGCGGGCACGCTGCTCCTCGGCGGCCTTCGCCTGCGCCTTGGCGGCCTTCGCCTCCGCCCTGGCCTCGGCTTTCGCTGCCTTCTCGTCAGCCCGGGCCTCGGCCTTCGACGCCTTCTCCTCCGCCCTGGCGGCCTTCTCGTCGGTCTTGGCGGTCCTGTCGCGGGCGAGCATCTCACGCACGGTGCGCTCGAAGGCGGACTGCTCGCGCGCGGAGCTGTCGTCCGCGGACTGCTCGCGCGCGGAGCTGTCGTCCGCGGACTGCTCGGGGCCGCCCACGGCGGCATCCTCCGTGCCCTCGGGCAGGGCGTCCCCGGGGGTCGGATCGTCGCCGGGGGTGCGGCCGTCGGCCTCGTCCCTCATCTCAGCGCTCCCGGTTGCGACGGTGGGACAGCAGGGCACTGAGCCTGGCCACGAGCCCGCGGGGGGTGCTGCGCAGCACCGCGGCGATCAGCTTCCAGCGGGTGCTGGGGATGCTCACGGGCTTGCCGCGGGCCACGTCCGCCAGGCACTCCTCCACCAGGCGGTCCGCATCCAGCCACAGGAAGTCAGGGATCGAGGAGCCCTTGATGCCGGCGCGGGAGTGGAACTCGGTGTGCACCCAGCCAGGCATCAGTGCGGTGACGGAGACGCCCGTGCCTGCCAGCTGCACGCCCAGGGACTCGGAGTAGTTGCCCACCCAGGCCTTGATGGCGGAGTAGTTGTTCTGGGTGATCAGGGCGTTGACGGACCCCACGTTGATGATCCAGCCGCGGCCGCGCGCGCTCATGGCCCGGCCCGCCGCGCCGCCCAGCTTGAGGACGGCCCGCACCATCACCTCGAAGCCGCGGTCGTGCTCGCCCAGGTCCTCCTCCAGCAGGCTCGCGCGCACGGAGAAACCTGCGTTGTTCACGAGCACGTCGACCGGATCAGCGCCGGCGGCGAGGCGGTCGGCCACGCGCTGCTGGGCGTCGCGGTCCACGAGGTCGGCGACCATCGTCTCCACCTCCACCCCGTGCTCGGCGCGCAGCTGTGCGGCGAACTCCTCGAGGCGTGCGGAATCGCGCGCGACCAGGACGAGGGGGACGCCGCGCTTGGCGAAAGCAGTGGCGAAAGCGGCCCCGATGCCCGCGGTGCCGCCGGTGATCAGGGCCCTGTGCATGGCGGCTACGATACACTAGCGAGGCCCTGACCAGGGCATGACGACAAGCCGCTGACCAGCACGGGAACATCGCAGAACCGCCCCCGGGGGCCATCTCGGGAGCACGGCGGGCCTGCGCTGCGACCGCCGCCGATCAGCACAGGAACGCCTGTTCGCGGTGGAATCGCCTGGGCAGGCGGATCCGCTCCGGGCACCCCGTCCCGGCACGGGATCGACCGCGCCCGCACCGCCGAACCCGTCCATCGAGGGATCCCATGAACAACACCACCCCCGCCCCCGCCGCCGACGAGAGCGTCGAGAGCATCTCTCCGCACGCCGGCGATGCTCGCACCGGGGGCCGTCGGATCCTCCTGACCGGCGTCACCGGCTTCCTGGGACAGGCGGTGCTGCAGTGCCTGCTGGAGACCGCCGAGGACGTGCACGTCACCGCCGTGGTGCGCCCCAAGGGCAGCGTCAGCGGGCAGGCCCGTCTTGAACAGCTGCTGCGCAAGCCCGTGTTCTCCACCTGGGCCGAGAAGGTCGGCAAGGACGAGGTCAGGGAGATCTTCGCCGCGCGGGTGTCGGCCCTGGAGGGCGACCTCACCGACCTGCCAGCCCTGACCGAGCCGTACGACGTGGTGATCCACTCCGCCTCCTCGGTCTCCTTCGATCCGCCGATCGACGAGGCCTTCCGCACCAACGTGGGCGGGGCCCGCAACCTGTACGAGGCGCTGCTGGCCTCCGGGCAGGACCCGCACGTCATCCACGTCTCCACCGCGTACGTGGGCGGCATCTCCAAGGGCCTGCGCCAGGAGGGGCGCCTGGTCCACGACGTCGACTGGCGCCGCGAGTACGAGGCCGCCCAGGATGCCCGTGCCCGCGTCGAGGCGGAGTCGCGTCGACCCGAGACGCTGCGCGCCCAGATGCGCACCGCCCGCCTGCGCGACGGCCGCATGGGCCCCAAGGCCGTGGCCGCCGCCGCCGAGACCGCCCGCCGTGCCTGGGTGGACGAGCGCCTGGTCGACTTCGGCCGCACCCGCGCCCAGTCCGTGGGCTGGACCGACATCTACACCTTCACCAAGGCCATGGCCGAGCGCGTGGCGGAGGACCTGTGGGCGGGCGCCGGCCACCGGGTCTCCTTCGTGCGCCCCTCCATCATCGAGTCCGCCCTGCACAGTCCCTACCCCGGCTGGATCGACGGCTACAAGGTGGCCGATCCGCTGATCATGGCGTACGGCCGCGGCATGCTGCAGGAGTTCCCGGGCCTGGCCGATTCCATCCTGGACATCATCCCGGTGGACTTCGTGGTCAACGTGATCGTGGCCCTGGCCACCCAGGACGTCTCCCGCCGCGGCGACGACGCCTATTTCCAGGTGGTCTCCGGCGCTTCGAACCCGCTGCCGTTCCACGAGATGGTCTCCGCCGTGCGCGAGTACTTCGTGGCCAAGCCCCTGGAGGACGACAAGGGCCGCCCGATCGTGGTGCCCGAGTGGAGCTTCCCGGCCGTGGAGATGGTCGAGCAGCGGTTCCGCGCCAAGGAGATCGCCGCCAAGGCCGGCCAGAAGGCCGTGGCCCACCTGCCGGCCTCCCGCCGTACCCGCGAGTGGACCTCCAGCCTGCACAAGGCCACCAACGGGCTCACCACGCTGCGCAAGTACATCGAGCTGTACCGCCAGTACACCAAGACCGAGATGGTGTTCGACGACGCGAACACCCGGGCCCTGCGCAAGGAGCTCCCGGCGCAGTTCCTGGAGAAGCACGACTTCGACGTCACCGAGATCAACTGGCGCGACTACTTCCAGCAGCTGCACCTGCCCGCGGTCACCGAGCTCACCAAGGCGTACTCCCGCGCCAAGGCCGCCCAGCGCAAGCGGGCCGAGCGCCCCACCCCGGAGCTGTCCAGCGACCCGGCGGCCCTGGCCGTGTTCGACCTGGACGGCACGGTGATCGCCACCAACATCGTCCAGCAGTACTTCGCGGTGGTGCGCGCCACCCGCCCGCGCCGCGTGTGGCCGGCGGAGATCGGCGGACTGCTCACCTCCCTGCCCGGCTACCTGCGCGCGGAGCAGCGTGACCGCTCCGAGCTGATCCGCCTGGTCAACCGCCGGTACGAGGGCTACCGCGAGCAGGACCTGCGGGAGCTGATGAACGGTGAGCTGGGCCGGAAGATCCGCGCCTCCATCCGCCCCGAGGCGCTCGAGGTGATCGAGCGCCACCGCGCTGCCGGGCACCGCACCGTGCTGGTCACCGGCGCCCTGGACGTGCTGGTCGAGCCCCTGGCCGACCTGTTCGACGACGTGGTGGCCACCCACATGGATGCCGGGGCCGACGGCGTGATGACCGGCTACCTCGCCACTCCCCCGCTGGTGGACGAGGCCCGCGCCAACTGGCTTCGCAAGTACGCCGACCGCCATGGCGCAGACCTGAAGGCCTCCTACGGCTACGGCGACTCCCACGCCGATGCCGCGTGGCTGTCCCTGGTGGGCTCCCCCACCGCGATCTCCCCGGACCTGGGGCTGTTCTCGGTGGCCAAGAAGAACCGCTGGCGCATCACCGACTGGTGAGGCGGGGCCTGCAGGTCATCCGCCTGCCTGCAGGTCATCCGCCCGCCTGCAGGCCAGCCTGCCCGCAGGGTTGCGCTTCCCCTGCCTGCCACCAGCCGTGCCTTCACGCCTGCCCGCAGCGCTGCGCTACCCCTACCTGCCACCAGCCTGCCCGCAGCGCTGCCCCTACCTGCCCCTACCTGCCGCCAGCCTGCCCACAGTGCTGCCCCTACCTGCCACCAGCCTGCCCGCAGCGCTGCGCTGCCCCTACCTGCCACCAGCCTGCCCGCAGCGCTGCGCTGCCCCTACCTGCCACCAGCCTGCCCGCAGCGCTGCGCTGCCCCTGCCCCGCCCAACCGGTGCCCGATTTCTCCCGTTTCGCAATCGGTGGGACGGAATCGCCGATTCCGGGGCCGTAATGCGCTTCGCGCCTCACTGGAGTCCCACCGTCAGTCAGCAGCCCGGCCAGACAGACCAGCACCCGGCTCATCAGCAGCCCGGCCAGACCGACCAGCACCCAGCCCACCCAGCACCCGGCCGACCCCTTGTAGTGCAGCCACGACGTTCCTCCCCGCCCCCAGGTTCTCCACACGTCGGCGCCACACGCATCATCGGCTCTGGTGAACGACCACCCTTGGGCCATGTTCCTTCCCAGCAGACTGGTGGTCCCGATGGGAGCGCGCGCTCCGTTCCGGCCACGTTCAGCACCGCGCGGCACCCATCGCGTGGCGGACGCGGATCTCGGCGTGGCCACCAGCTCCGCCTTGCTAGATGAGGGACTCACCCACGCGCAGATCCGTACCGCCGTGCGGCGCGGGCACCTGCGCAGCATCGCGCCCGGCTGGTACGCGAAGACCGGCGCGAACCCGAAGGTCGTCAAGGCACTGACCGCAGGCGCCCGCCTCACCTGCGTTGATGCGGCGGCACTGCACGGTCTATGGGTTCCTCCCCGGGAACGGGATGACGACCTGCACATCTACCGTCCCCGCTTGGGCAGTGCGTGCCCGCAGTGGGCAGCAGCGCACGGATCGGGCCTGCGCGCATGGCCTGAAACGGACGCCATCGCCTCCCTCCGACTGGCCCTGGCGCACGCGATCCGCTGCGTGGATGGGGAATCGGCGGCGGTGCTCCTCGAGTCCGCGATCGAGAAGGGGCTGCTGTCCATCGCGCAGGTCCAGGCCCTGCTGGATGACGCCCCACGTCGGCATCGTCAGCGCATCGGCGGGATCTCCGCAGCCAGCGGTTCCGGCTCGGAGACGCGGGTGGTGCGCGCGCTGCGCCGACGCGGCCATGATGTGGAGCAGCAGGTGTATGTGGAGGGGGTCGGATTCGTCGACGCGTACGTCAGCGGGCTCTTCCTGGAGATCGATGGGCGCATGCACCACAGTTCACCGGAATCGTTCAACGAGGATCGCCGGCGGGATCTGGCGATGCGTCGGCACGGACTGCAGATCCTGCGGCTGAGCTACTCCCAGGTGTGGTACAGCTGGCGCTCGACCGAGGAGGCGCTTCTGGAGACCGTTGCCCAGGTGGGCAGACAGGGCCGACGGCGGGTGGCACAGCTGCTGGCCGCCTGAGGGCTGAGCGAGGTCGCGGGCTTCGCAAGTGACGAACAACGGGACGATTTCGTCGCTGGAGCGCTGAAACTGTCAGCGACGCCTCATATGCATCCCGTCGTTCGTCATAGAGCTGGGTCACGACATCACAGCACCGAGGCGATGAACTCCCGCAGCCGATCGGAGCGGGGCGCGTCGATCACCTGCTGGGGCGGTCCCTGCTCCACGATCTGCCCGTCGTCCATGAACACCACCTGGTCGGCCACCTCGCGGGCGAAGCCCATCTCGTGGGTAACCACCACCATCGTCATGCCCTCCCGCGCCAGGTCCTTCAGCACGGCGAGCACCTCGGAGACCAGCTCCGGGTCCAGGGCACTGGTGGGCTCGTCGAACAGCATCAGCTCGGGCTTCATCGCCATGGCACGGGCGATGGCCACGCGCTGCTGCTGCCCGCCGGAGAGCTCGGCGGGGTAGTGATCGGCACGATCGGCCAGTCCCACGCGGTCCAGCAGCTCGCGCGCATCGCTCTCGGCCTGTGCCCGCGGTGTGCCCAGCACCTGCATCGGCGCCTCGATCACGTTGCCGAGAGCTGTGAGGTGGGGGAACAGGTGGAAGCGCTGGAACACCATGCCGATGCGGGAGCGCTGGGCGGCGATCTGCTTGTTGGACAGTCGCTGCCAGCGGCCGTCGGCCAGCGGCTCGGACTGGTAGCCCTGCAGCTCGCCGTCGATCCGCACCTCACCGGCGGTCGGGCTCTCCAGCTGGTTGATGCAGCGCAGCAGGGTGGACTTGCCCGAGCCCGAGGGGCCGACCAGCACACACACCTCCCCCGGCGCCACCTCCAGGGAGCAGCCCTTCAGGACGTGCAGGTCACCGAAGCTCTTGTGCAGGTCGGTGACCGCGACCAGCGGGGTGGGGGCGGGCGAGACATCGGCGCGGGCCCCGGTAGGAGCGGGCGAGACATCGGCGCGGGCCCCGGTAGGAACGGGCGCGGCATCGGCGCGGGCCCCAGTAGGAACGGGCGCGGCGTCGGCGTGGGCCCCGGTAGGAACGGGTGCGGCATCGGCGCGGGCCCCGGTAGGAACGGGCGCGGCATCGGCGCGGGCCCCAGTAGGAACGGGCGCGGCGTCGGCGCGGTTCGCCGTAGGAGCAGGGGCGTTGCGGGGATCCTGGGTCATCACAGCTCCACCTCCGGGAGCGGGTCGTTCGGGGTGGTGCCGGCGCGGTTCACGGCGGCCTGACGGGCGCCGCGGCCGCCGTGGCGCGCAGGGGTGCGGTCGTCGAAGCCGCGACCGAAGTACTTCTCCAGGTAGTGCTGGCCCACCATCAGCACGCTGGTGATCGCGAGGTACCACAGTGCGGCCACGATCAGCAGCGGGATCGGGGTGAACAGCTTGTTGGCGATGGCGTTGGTGGCGAAGGTGAGATCCAGGGTGAACGGGACCGCCAGCACCAGCGAGGTGGTCTTCAGCATGCCGATGGTCTCGTTGCCCAGGGGCGGCACGATCACCCGCATCGCCTGGGGCACGATGATCCTGCGCAGGATCTTCGCCTCGCTCATGCCCAGGGCGCGTGCGGCCTCGGCCTGGCCGCGGTCCACCGAGTTAAGACCGGAGCGGATGATCTCGGCCAGGTAGGCGCCCTCGTTCAGCCCCAGGCCGATCACGGCGGCCCAGAAGGCGGTGACCAGGTCGCGGGTGGAGAAGGAGAACAGCTCCGGTCCGAAGGGCACGCCTACGGCGATCTTGGGGACGATCACGGTGAACAGGCCCCAGAACACCAGCTGGGTGTACACCGGGATGCCGCGGAACACGAAGATGTATCCCCAGCTCACCGCGCGCAGCACGGGGTTGTCGCTGCGGCGCATGATGGCGGCGGTCAGCGCCACGACGGTGCCCAGCACCATCGACAGCAGTGTCAGCAGGAGCGTCCAGCCGACGCCCTGGACCACCTTGACGTCCAGGATGTAGGTCGCCACCGTGTCCCACTCGAACACCGGATTGGTGATCAGGAAGTTCACCAGGGCGAGGGTCAGCAGACCCACCACCACCGCGGCGATCCAGGTCCCCGGGCGCGGAGCGGGGCGGGCATGGATGGGGGTGACTTCGTTGCCGGCGGCGTCGCGCAGGCCAGGGGTGTCGGAGACGGTGCTGCTCACGGTTGGGGGTCCACTTCTGCTCGTTCGATCATGCCGTTCTCGTTTCCCCAGGCCGCGAAGATCTCGCGGAGGTGGCCGGAGTCGATGAGGTACTGGACGGCCCCCCGCAGGGCCTCGGCGAACTCGGGCTGGTCCTTGGGCACGACGATGCCGTTGAGCGCGGACTCCTCGATGTCGCCGATCTGCTCGAGAGTGCCGCGGGAGCGGGCCACTGCGTAGGCGGTCACCGGGGAGTCGGCCATGAGGATGTCCCCCTTGCCGCCGGCCACATTGGTGGCCGCGTCCGAGTTGGAGACGTAGGCCAGCATGTCGTACCCGGGCCTGCCGGCATCACGGCACTGGTCGGAGCGTTCCAGGGACAGCTCCTCCTGGTAGGTGCCCACCTGGAGGGCGACGCGCTTGCCGCACAGGTCGGCCGGGTCGATGTCGTAGGGGTTCCCGGTGCGCACGGCATAGGCGATGCCGGCCTGGAAGTAGGAGACCATGCTGACGTTCTCGAGCCGTTCGGCGTTGATGGTGAAGCTGGAGATCCCCACGTCGTACTTGGAGCCGATCGAGGGGATGATCTGCGCGAACACCGCTGATTCGGTGCGGGTGGACAGGCCCAGCACCTGGCCGATGGCGGCGAGCACGTCCATGTCGTACCCGACGGCCTCCCCACCGGAGCCGACGAACTCACCGGGGGCGTAGTTCAGGGCGGCACCGTTGATGAGCTCTCCGCGCTCGCGGATCGGGGCGGGAACCATCGCAGCCAGGTCGTCCTGGCGCTCGATCCCGCTGAGGTCCACCTCGGGCACGGTGTTCGACTCGGCATCGGGGCGCTCACTCGCCCGGGTGCAGCCAGCGGTCACCGACGCCGCGGTGCCGACGAGGACTGCGGCCGGCAGGGCTCGCAGCAGGGTCCGTCTGGGGGTGCTCACGCAGCACGCTTATGCATGCATGCGCATACTTCTATGAACTCTCCGTGGAATGAGAGAGGCCTAACATGCCACTTCGACGCGAGCGCGGGGCGCGATGCGGGCAGGCCAGGGATGCGCGGGGCGCGATGCGGGCGCGTCAGGGACGCGCGGGGCGCGATGCGGGCGCGCTGAACCCGCAACCAGGGACGCGAGCGGCGATCCGCCCGTCGGCTCAGAACCCCATCGACATGCCACCTGTGGTGGTGGCAGGCTCCTCGCCGGCGGGAGCGTCCTCGGCGTCCAGGTCCGTGGCGGCGCCCTCGAACTGGGAGCGGTACAGGCGCGCGTAGGCGCCGCCCTGCTCGAGCAGCTGGTCATGGTCGCCCTGCTCGACGATGTCGCCGTCCTCCATCACCAGGATCAGATCCGCATCGCGGATGGTGGAGAGGCGGTGGGCGATCACGAAGGAGGTGCGGCCCTCGCGCAGGCGGTTCATCGCGTTCTGCACCAGCACCTCGGTGCGGGTGTCCACGCTGGAGGTGGCCTCGTCCAGGATCAGCAGGCTGGGGCGGGCCAGGAAGGCGCGGGCGATGGTCAGCAGCTGCTTCTCACCGGCCGAGAGCGAGGTGCCGTCGTCGTCCACGACGGTCTCGTAGCCCTCGGGCAGCTGGCGCACGAAGTCGTCGACGTGGGTGGCGCGGGCCGCCTCGATCACTTCTTCGTCGGTGGCGTCCAGGCGGCCGTAGCGGATGTTCTCCATCAGGGTGCCCTTGAACAGCCAGGTGTCCTGCAGCACCATGCCGGTGCGGGAGCGGAGCTGGTCGCGGGTGAGGTCGCGGATGTCGATACCGTCGATCGTGATGCGGCCGCCGTCGACCTCGTAGAACCGCATCACCAGGTTCACCAGGGTGGTCTTGCCGGCGCCCGTGGGGCCGACGATCGCCACCGTGTGACCGGGGTCGGCCACCAGGGACAGGTCGCGGATCAGCTCGCGGTCGGGGCTGTAGGAGAAGCGCACGTGCTCGAACTCCACGCGGCCCTCGCGGATGCCCGCCGCAGCGCCCTCCTTCTCGGTCTCAGGCTCCTGCTCCGTGGCGTCCATCAGCTCGAAGACGCGCTCGGCGCTGGCCACGCCGGACTGCAGCATGGTGGCCATCGACGCCACCTGCGACAGCGGCTGGGTGAACTGGCGGGAGTACTGGATGAACGCCTGCACGTCGCCCAGGGTGATCTGGCCCTGCACGATTCGCAGGCCGCCCACGATCGCCACCGCCACGTAGCTGAGGTTCCCCACGAACATCATCAGCGGCATGATCAGGGAGGAGATGAACTGGGCGCCGAAGGTGGCCTTGAACAGGGTCTCGTTGCGCTCCTCGAAGCGCTCGCCCACCTGATCGCGGCGACCGAACACGGTGACCAGGTCGTGGCCGGTGAAGGCCTCCTCGACCTCGGCGCCCACCACGCCCGTGGCGTCCCACTGCTGGGCGAACAGCTGCTGGGCCTTCTTGCCCACCACCCCGGTGATCAGCAGCGCCACAGGGATCACGGCCAGCGCGATCAGCGACAGCTGCCAGGAGATGGTGAACATCATGAGCAGCACGCCGATCACGGTGAGGATCGAGTTGACCAGGCCCGTGACGGTGTTCATCAGGGTGTTCTGGATGTTGTCGATGTCGTTGGTGACGCGGGAGAGGATCTCCCCGCGCTTCATCCGGTCGAAGTAGGCCAGCGGCAGGCGGTGCAGCTTCTCCTCGACCTCGCGGCGCAGGCGGTAGACCATCCGCACCAGGATCCGGTTCAGGGCCAGGCCCTGCAGCCACATCAGCAGCGCCGAGAGCACGAACAGGCCCACCGCCAGGCCCAGCACCTGGTACAGGGAGGTGAAGTCGATGCCCTGGCCGGGGGTGAGCTCCATGCCGGTGAGCATCTCGGCGAACTGGTCCTCACCCGAAGCGCGCAGACCGTCGATGATCTCCTGCTTCGAGGCTCCCGGCGGCATCTCCCGGGAGATGAGCCCGGTGAAGATGATGTCGGTGGCGCGACCCAGGATCTTCGGCCCCACCACGGACAGCCCCACCGAGACGAAGCCGATCAGGATCGCGGCGTACAGGTACTTGCGCTCCGGGCCGATCTCGCGGACCAGTCGCTTGGCGGAGGGCCAGAAGTTCTTGGCGCTCTGGCCGGGGCGCAGCCCCCGTTCGGCGGCCTTCTCGCTGGCGATCTCCTCGGCCTCGGCGGCCTCGTCGCCGGCGACGACAGGCGCGGTGGTGGGCGCGTCGGGGGAGCCCCCGGGCGTCGCGTCAGGGTCCTTCCGACGGTTCCTGCGGCGGTCCTTCGCGGGGGTCTTGTCTGACGCGGACATCAGGCCACCTCCTCCTCGACGCCCTGGGAGCGCACGATCTCGCGGTACGTCTCCGAGCTCTCCAGCAGCTCTGCGTGGGTGCCGCGGTCCACGATCCTGCCGTGGTCCAGCACCAGGATCAGATCGGCGGAGGTGATGGTGGTGACGCGCTGGGCGACCACCAGCACCAGGGCGTCGCGCGTCTCGGGCTCCAGGGCCCGGCGCAGCTTCGCATCGGTGGTGAGGTCCAGGGCGCTGAAGGAGTCGTCGAACAGGAACAGGGAGGGCCGGGCCACCAGGGCGCGGGCGATGCACAGGCGCTGCCGCTGTCCGCCGGAGACGTTGGTGCCGCCCTGGGCGATCGGGGAGTCCAGCTGCTGCGGCATGGCGGCCACGAAGTCGCGCCCCTGGGCGATGGTGAGGGCGTGCCACAGCTCCTCGTCGGTCGCGTTCGGGTTGCCGAAGCGCAGGTTGGAGGCGACGGTGCCGGAGAACAGGTACGGCCG
The DNA here is from genome assembly GCF_025143785.1 of Brachybacterium sp. p3-SID1565. Classification (NCBI taxonomy): domain Bacteria; kingdom Bacillati; phylum Actinomycetota; class Actinomycetes; order Micrococcales; family Dermabacteraceae; genus Brachybacterium; species Brachybacterium sp. p3-SID1565. The sequence continues at coordinate 27,979 of NZ_JAMBDS010000023.1, read as the reverse complement.
CTGCGGCACCAGGCCAACGCGATCCCAGAGCACCTGGGCGTGCAGGTCGCGCACGTCGTGGCCATTGAGCCTGACGCTGCCCTCGGTGACGTCCACCAGACGCGGCACCAGGTTCAGCAGGCTGGTCTTGCCGGCACCGGTGCCGCCGATGATGGCGACGGTCTGACCGGCGCGGGCGGTGAAAGAGATGTCCTCCAGCACGGGCTTCTCCGCGCCGGGGTAGGTGAAGGAGACGTCCTCGAAGGTGAGCTCGACCGGGCCCTGGATGTCGCGCAGCCCGTCGGTGCGCTGCACCACGCTGGTATCGGTCTCGAGCACCGCGGTGATGCGCTCGGAGGAGACCATCGCGCGCGGGATCATCATCGTCATGAAGGTCGCCATCATCACCGCGATCAGGATCTGGATCAGGTAGGCGATGAACGCGGTGATCGAGCCGATCTCCATCTGCCCGGCATCGATGCGGGGCGCGGCCACGGCCAGCACCAGCACGCTGGAGATGTTGATGATGAACATGATGATCGGGTTGATCAGGATCATCAGCAGGCCGATGCGCCGGTTCAGGTCGGTGAGCTCGAAGTTCACCTCGGCGTAGCGCTCACGCTCGCGCTCCTCCCGCACGAAGGCCCGCAGCACGCGGATGCCGGTGATCTGCTCGCGCAGCACGCCGTTGATGCGGTCGATCTTCTCCTGCATCTGGCGGAACATCGGCGCGGCCTTGAGGATCAGGAAGCCGACGCTGACCAGCATCACCGGGACCATCACGGCGATCAGCCAGGCCATCCCCGGCTCCACACTGAGCGCCAGGATCACCCCGCCGACGCCGGTGACCGGGGCCTGGACCAGGAAGTTCAGGCCGAAGAAGATCAGCAGCTGCACCTGCTGCACGTCATTGGTGTTGCGGGTGATCAGCGAGGGGGTGCCGAACTCGCTCATCTCCCGCGGGGAGAAGCTCTGCACCTGGGCGAACACGCGCGAGCGCAGATCGCGGCCCACACCCATCGCGGAGCGGGCGCTGAAGTAGTTCGCGGCCACCAGCGCCACGATGTTCCCGAAGGACACGGCGGTCATGATCCAGCCCAGGCGCCAGATGGTGGGGATGTCGGCCTTGGCCACGCCCTCGTCGATGATGTCGGCGTTGATGGTGGGCAGGTACAGCGCGGCCATGACGCCGATGATCTGGAACAGCACCACCAGCAGCACCCACGGCAGGTACGGCTTGAGCGCCCTCAGGATGAGGCGAAGCAGTATCACGGGGCTCCTTCCAGGGGCGCACGGGCGCGGACGGGGCGTGTTCGTGCGCAGCGTGAAGCATAGTCGAGACGGCCGACAGACCACCCGTGGACGTCCGGGCAGTGCCTTCCCCCACCCCAGCAGGTCGCGTGCGCACCGGCGTGGAGGCTCCCCCGCCTCTCCGGCCACCGCCCTTGTGGACACCGCCCCTCCGGTCATCGCGCTGCCAGCCACCGCCCTTCTGGACGCCGTCCCTCCGGCCATCACACTGCCATCCACCGCCCTTCTGGGCACCCAGCAGGTGTCCGCTACCGTGGCCGGGTGGATAGACCTGTCCAGCGCCTCGTCATCATCGTGCTCGCCCTGCTGCTGGTGCTCCCCCTCGGCTACATGGGGATCACTGGGCTGATGGGCGGGCCCTCTGGCCAGGACCCCTCGTCATCGCAGGGGCAGCAGGATCCTGCCGACGATCGGCCGGACGTGGACCCGGCCGATCAGCCGCAGCGCCCCGAGATCGCCAAGCCCGAGCCCCCCGCTGCGATGACCGAGCAGACCGCGGCCGGCGCCGAGGCCACCCTGACCTACCTGCTGGACTCCTACACGTACATGATGACCACCGGCGACACCTCCGTGTGGGAGCAGTCGACGGATCCGAACTGCTCGGTGTGCATGACCTTCCTCGCCAACGCACGGGTGCTGAACGAGCAGGGCGGCTACCTGGTGGACGGCGAGTTCACGGTGGAGTCCACGAGCTTCCAGGCAGCGGGCGGGGACGCTCCGGCCGATGGCGACGCAGCCGCGGACAGCGACGCACCCGCAGACGGTGGCTCCGCCGCCCCCGGGGATGGTGGCTCCGCCGCCCCCGGGGATGCTCCCGCGAGCGGACTGGCCACGGTGACCTTCACACAGGCCGAGAGCATCCTGGTGGACGACCCCACCAAGGAGTCGATTCCCCTGGAGGCCGTGACCGGCCAGATCCAGGCCCAGATGGTGTGGAACGGCGAGCGCTGGCTGGTGGGCGACATGAGCTATCTGCCGACCGGCGCGGGCACCGGCGCATCGGACGGCGGCGGCACCGGCGCGGGCACCCAGGACGGCGGCGGCACCGAACCCGCTGACGGAGGCACCGGAGGCTGAGCGGCAAGGCTCGTCTCTTCACGTCGCCGACGGTGTACACGTACGTCGACCTACGTCCAGTTGGCGGAATGGCTAGGCCCGAACGCCAACTGTCCGTACGTACCGATGAGTACTGATCGGGAGACGTACCGAGTCCACTTCCCCCCGTGCGCCGGCCGGACGCATCAAACCCTCTCCCACCGCACCGGCCAGACGCCCCAGCCCAGTCCCCACGCGCCGGCCGGGCGCCCCGAGGTTCCTCCTTACATGCCCTCGGTCCACACCCTGCCGACGCGTCGTCGTCCCCGCTCCATCCTGGGTACGTGCCCCGTTCACCGAGACCACTGCCCGATGCCCTCCCCTGGCGGGTCTTCTCGCGGTCGGAGGCTCTCGCGAACGGGGTGTCACAAGATCGACTGCGGCGGGCCGATCTCTACCAGATGCGCCGGGGCCTCTACGCCCACCGGGGCCGCGCCGTCACCGAGCTCGACGTCGTCACCGCAGTGTGTCGGAACACTCCCGAAGCTGTGGTCGTCGGACTCTCGGCCGCGAGGCTGCTGGGGATGCCGCTCCCGCTGCAGGATGCGACCTGGCATTCCGGCCGCCAGACCCATCTCGCGATCCCGGGTGTGAATCGGAGCTCGGATCGCGTAGTCCGCTGGCACATGTTCACTTTCCGGCCGGAAGAGGTGGGGCGGGTCATCGGCAAGCACCGCGCCTCGTCCGGTGAGCCTGCCATCCCCGACTCGGCCTTCCGCATGTCGACCCGGGCTCGCACCTGGCGCGACCTCGCTCCCCACCTCACACACCTGCAACTGGTCTCGATCGGGGATCACCTGGTGCGGTGCCCTCGACCCACCATTGAACAGGGGCGTCAGAACCCGTGGTGCACCCTCGACGAACTGGGTTCCGTGTGCACGGGGCGCTACGCCACCAAGCTGCGCACTGCGCTGGCCGACGTGCGCGTGGGCTCGGACTCCCCGCGGGAGACGATGCTGCGACTGGCGTTCCGTGACGCCGGCCTGCCGGAGCCGCTCATCAATGAGCCGCTGTACGGACCGCGCGGCGAGGAACTGCACCGCCCCGACTTCCAGTGGCCGGACTATCGGCTGTGCGCTGAGTACGAGGGCAAGGGCCACAACGATGGTGAGCAGGTCCGACGCGACATCCGGCGGGCCCGACGAGCCAGATCTGCGGGGTTCCACGAGATCCGTCTGTCCAACGATGACGTCCAGACCTCCGGCGCGAACGCCGTCCAGATCGTACGGTCCGAGCTCCTGGCGCACGGGTGGAAGCCCTGAGCCGAGCCTGAAGGCGACCGGGCAGCGTACGCCGACGCGCGGGCCGCGGCTGCCACGCGGGCCGACGCCGCGACGTCGAGGCAGTTGGCGGAATCGGCCCTGGATAGCGCCAACTACACGCCCCTCGAGCCTCACCGGGGGGCCAAACCGGCCGCAGCGCGGGGCAGGTCCTACCGAACCGGCCGCGATGCGGGGTGGAACTGGTGCCGGCGAACCATACCCAGCGCCCGTCGATGGACAGGGGTGGGGGATCCTGCAGCGGGGCGAGCAGCGCGTTGTGGCGCCGCGCCTCCTTCGGCGAGGGGCCGACGAAGTGCACGCCCCTGCCGGTCCAGGCACTGCGGCGCACCGTGGACTGCGGGAAGCCGGAGTGGCCGGTCTCGCGCCCGTACTTCCGAGCGCCGGTCACGGGCACCACGCTGCCGGGCACGATCTGCTCGTAGCGGACCACGTACGGGCGCAGCCCTGGGGCGACGGAGCCGATCACCAGGCCGCGCTCGCACACCACCAGCCGTTCACCACTGATGTACAGCAGGATCAGGCCGAAGATGAGCGCGAAGGTGGCGATGGGCCCGATGATGAACAGCGCGTTCTCACCGGGGTTGATCAGGGTGAGACCGGCGAACACCGCCCACACCAGCACGAATATCCCGGCCACCAGCGGACCGGGCCGGTCGGAGTGGACGGCGAGGACCTCACCCACCTCGTCCCGGTGACGGTGGGCCTTGGATCTCGCGCTCAACGGCCAGCCCCGGATCTCGCGCTCAACGACGGGCCTCGGATCTCGCGCTCAACGGCCAGCCCCGGATCGCGCGCTCAACGGCCAGCCCCGGATCTCGCGCTCATCCGCATCATCTCCCTGGCATGGACGCACGTGGTCAGCTGTTCGATCGCCAGAGTAGCGGGACTGGTTCAGGGCACGGCCGCGCGGTACAGGAACAGGTCGGTCCGGTACGGGACGCCGATGATGCTTCCGCGTGCGTGACCGAGGTGCTCGTGCAGGTACCAGTCCAGGTTCGCGAGCACCCGGTTGCGGCGCTCCGCGGCGGCGGTGATGACATAGCTGCGGGTGCGGGCCAGGTCGATCACGTCATGGCTGGGCATGGGGTCCTCCCAGCGGTGCACCCGGCGCTCGATGAGCGCCAGCTCAGGACCGACAGCGGGCTCAAAGTCCTCCCGCTGCACGTCACCGGCGTGCATGATCCGGGACAGCCGGTGCACCCAGGGGATCGCGACGTCCAGCGTGTTCCACACCAGCGCGAGCACCCCGCCGGGGGCGAGCAGTCGCGTCACCTCGATGGTGGCGGCCGGGGCGTCGAACCAGTGCCAGGCCTGCGCGGCGGTGACGAGGTGGGCCATCCCCTCAGGCAGGCCCGTGGACTCGGCAGGTGCGAGGTGGGTGGTGAGCGAGGGGGCCGACGGTCCTCGCCTGCGCGCGGTCTCGAGCATGGCGGCGCTGGTGTCCACGGCGGTGACGTCAAGCCCCCGCTCGGCCAGGGCCCATGCGAGCTTCCCGGTGCCAGCACCGAGGTCGACGGCACGGGCGCCGCCGTCAGCGCCGGCAGCGGAACCGTCGTCGTCGGTATCGGGCAGGTGGGTGAGGATCGCCTCGACGACGGCGCCGGGATAGCCGGGCCGCAGGCGGTCGTAGTCCTCGCCCTGGTCCTGGAACGCGGCGGCGAGGGCCTCCTTCCGCTCGGCGCTGCGAAATCGCGGCTGATGACGAGAGGAGACGGGCGGGACGGTCGGGGCAGGTCCGGCCGGCACACGCGGCGCGCCCCACCCGGACCCGGCCTGGGGCGATCCCGGGGAGCTCACCGCGCCTCCCTGTGCGCCACCCAGGAATGGTGCAGGCCCGCGTAGATGCCTCCCTCGATGTCCACCAGCTCGGCGTGGGTGCCGCACTCGACCAGGTCGCCGTGGTCCAGCACCAGGATCTGATCGGCCCGCTCGGCGGTGGAGAGACGGTGGGCGATGGTGAGGGTGGTGCGGCCGCGGGCCAGGCCGTCGATGGCCTGCTGCAGGCGCACGTCGGCCGCGGGGTCCACAGCACTGGTGGCCTCGTCCAGCACGATCACATCGGGATCGGCAAGGTAGGCGCGGGCCAGCGCCACCAGCTGCCGCTCCCCCGCGCTGAGGGACTCGCCGCGCTGGCCGACGGGGGTGTCCAGGCCCTCGGGGAGGTCCTCGCACCACGCGCTCAGCCCCAGCTCGTCCAGGGCCCGCAGCATGTCCGCCCGGGTGGCGTCGGGCCTGCCGTAGGCGAGGTTGCCGGCCACGGTGGTGTCGAACAGGAAGCCTTCCTGCGGGACCATCACCACGCGGTCCCGCAGGGACGCGTAGGGGATCAGGTCCAGCCGCACCCCGCCGATGCGGATCTCGCCGCCCACCGGGTCCATCATGCGGGTGAGCAGCTTGGCCAGGGTCGTCTTGCCGCTGCCGGTCTCGCCGACGATGGCGATGTGGCTGCCGGCGGGGACGTCCACGTCGATGCCGTGCAGCACCTCGGGCCCGTCGGGGTAGGCGTAGCGCACCTGGTCCACCTCGATGTCCAGGCCGCCCTGGGGCAGGGCGCGCACACCAGGCACGGGGTCGGTGCGGCGGCCGGTGTGGGGGTCCATGGCGCCGGCCGGGTCGGCCACGTCGGCCGGGGTGTCCAGCACACCCAGCACGCGCCTCCAACCGGCCACGGCGTTCTGGGCCTCCGAGAGCATCTCGATGCCCATCCGCACGGGCATGCTGAACAGGGACACCAGGAACACGAAGGCGACCACGCTGCCGGCGGTGAGATCCGCGCCGGGCAGGTCGATGCCCAGGGAGCCGGTGCCGATCAGCACACCCATCACCACCACCACGGCGGTGGCCAGGCCGTCCCCGGTCTCGGACAGGAAGAAGCTGGCCGACTGCGGGCGCAGCACGGCGAACTGGGCGTCGCGCACGTCCCGCACCCGGTCCACCTGACCGGCGCGGGTGCGCTCCTCGATCCCGTAGGCGCGCACGGTGGCCGAGCCCACCAGGGACTCCGAGACGGAGCCCAGCATGCGGCCGACGGCGGCCCGCACCTGCTGGTAGCGGGCCCGGATGCGCTTCTGCAGTGCGCCCAGCAGGAAGAACACCGGCAGGTAGCACAGCCACACCACCAGCGCGAGAGGCCAGGAGTACAGCAGCATCACGCCGGTGGCCAGCACCAGCTGCATGCTCATCACCACCAGCATGATCCCGCCGAAGCTCATGAACTGGCTGACGGTGTCGACGTCGCTGGTGACGCGGGAGACCAGGGCGCCGCGCTGCTCGGTGCCCTGGGTGAGCAGGGACAGGTCGTGGATGTGGCGGAAGGCGCGGGTGCGCAGGGTGGCCAGGGCCGTCTCGGCCATCCGGAACAGCCGACGGTTCATCAGGATGTTGCAGCTGGCGGTCACCAGCAGCACGCAGGCAGCCAGCCCGGCGGCGGTGGCCACGAAGGCGAGGTCGGGCTGGGCGGGCTCGATGATGCCGCGGTCCAGGATGCTCTGCACTGCGATGGGGACGACGACTTTGCCGGCGGTGGCGATCACGGCCAGCAGCAGGGTGATCCACACGCCGGCAAGCGCCTCGGGGGTGAGGGCCAGGCCGCGGCGGATGGTGGCCAGCGCCGATTCGTCGTTGGTGGCCTCGCTGCCCAGGCGGGAGGAGGTGGGGGCGCTCATCCGGGGGCCTCCATCAGGTCGTGGGCGATGGCGGCCTCGTCGTAGGCGTCCACCAGGGCCCGGTACCCGTCGCTGTGCTCGCGAAGCTCGGCGTGGGTGCCCTGGGCGGCGACTGCGCCGTGGTCCAAGAACACCACCTGGTCGGCCAGGGAGATGGTGGACTTGCGGTAGGCGATCAGCAGCAGCGTGGAGGAGGTCATCTCGCGCCTGATCCCGTCGAGGATGGCCAGCTCCACGCTGGGGTCGCAGGCGCTGGTGGCGTCGTCGAGGATCAGCAGTCGCGGCCGGCGGGCCAGGGCCCTGGCCAGGGCGATCCGCTGTCGCTGCCCGCCCGAGAGGGAGCCGCCGCGCTCCCCCAGCTCGGCGTCCAGGCCGCCGGGCAGGGCGTCGACGAAGCCGTCGGCCTGGGCCACGCGCAGTGCCCAGCGGATGGTCTGCTCGTCGATGTCCTCACCGAGGGTGATGTTCTCGCGCACGGTCGCGTCGAACACGAAGGCCTGCTGCAGCACCAGGGCGACGTCGCTGGTGAGGGCGTCGGCGGTGAGGGAGCGCAGGTCGGCGCCGTCCAGGGCGATGCGTCCGGCCGTGGGGTCCAGCAGGCGGGCCGCGAGCAGCGCCAGGGTGGACTTGCCGGAGCCGGTGGCGCCCACCACCGCGAGCACCCGGGTGCCGGTGGCGGGATCGGCGGTAAGGGACACGCCCCTGACGGCCTCGCTGATGCGCACGTGCTGGTCGGCGGCGCTGGCGGTGCGGCCCAGGATCAGGGTCTCGGGATCGTCGCGGTAGGTGAAGGAGACGTCCTCGAAGCTGAGGCGGCCGGGCCCGGCGGGCAGCTGGTCGGGGCCGTAGGTGCGCTCCTGGGTGACGTCGAGGATCTGCTGGACGCGCCCGCCGCCGACGACGGTGCGGGACAGGTCCCCCAGCACCCAGCCGAAGGAGCGGATCGGCAGGGACATCAGGGTGAACAGGTAGGCGACCTCCACCAGTTGGCCGGTGCTCAGGTGGCCCTCACCGATCCGCCAGGCGCCCAGCACGGCGACCGCGAGGATGCCCAGGTTGGGCAGGGCGTCGATCAGCGGATCGAACCAGCCGCGCACGTAGCCGAAGCGGATGCCGTTGCGGCGCAGCTCCTCGGCGGCGCGGGTGAAGCGCTGCTCCTCGATGTCCTCACGGCCCAGAGACTTCACCACGTTGGCGCCGTCGAAGGACTCGTGGGCGATCTCGGCGACCTCGGCGCGCAGCCGCTGGGACTGCACGGCGATGGGGGCGGCGTAGCGCTGCAGCAGCACGTTGAGGATGATCAGCGCCACGATCAGCGCCAGCATCACCAGCAGGATCACCGGGTCGATGCGCCACACCACCGCGATCGCGTACACCAGCATCACCACGGTGGACAGCGCGAACGGGAACGCGGCCATCGCGAAGAAGGTGGCCTCCACGTCGGAGTGCACGGAGCTCAGCAGGGTGCCGGTGGACTGGCGGCGGTGCCACAGCAGCGGGACCTTCGCGTACACGGCGGCGATGCGCTCGCGGTACAGGCGGTACAGGTCGTACTGGGTGGCGGCGGCGAACACGCGGCGCACCACCACCGAGACGGCACGGGCAACGCCGATGCCCAGGATCGCGAGGCCGCCGCCTGCCAGCAGGGCCGGGCTGGCTCGACCGGCCTCGAAGGAGGGCACCACCACATTTTCCGTGACGCGGCCGATGATCGCGGAGGTCGCGATCTGCAGCAGGGCGAAGCCGATCGCGCCGGCCACGGCGAGGGTGAACCAGCCCTTCTGCTCCCAGGATCCCTTGATCAGGCGCTTCAGTCCGGGGATCAGGACGGCGGGGTGCTGCCGGTCCAGGGGTGCGGGGCGGGCGGGGGTCGACGGGCGGGCGGGTGTTGCGCCGCGGCCGGCGGATGTTGCGCCGCGGCCGGCGGGGGCCGACGGGCCGGCAGGTACCGCGCCGCGGCCGACGGGGGTCGTGCCGGAGCGAGCGGGAGCCTGGACGGGGTCTGGCTGGGCGGTGTCTGGCTGGGCGGGGGTGGTGCGGGGTCTGTCGGTCATGCGTTCATGAAGTGGAGGACCACCGCGATCGCGAAGGTGATGGTGGACAGCATCGCGAGCGTGAACTCGATGGCGATGCCGATGCCGAGCGCCTTGATCGCCACCCAGGCCGAGCTCAGGCCGCGCTTCCAGTCCTTCAACCGCACTGCCTCGGAGACGTACAGGCCGGCCAGGAAGCCGATGGGCAGGCCCAGGAAGGGGATCACGAAGATGCCCACGATGCCGCTGGCGATGCCCACCAGGATCGGCCAGGTGGGCACCTCGTGCCGCTGCAGGCGCCTGCCGGTGAGCACATAGCTGGTGGTCATGCCGGCGATGCCCAGCACGGCGATGATCGCGAATGCCACCCAGGAGGTCCAGCTGCCGGTCACGATCGCCCAGATCAGGGTGGCGATGATGATGGTGATGGTGCCGGGCAGCACCGGCAGCACGATGCCGCACAGGCCCACCACGTAGGCGAGGGCCACCAGCACGGTGACGAGGATCTGCAGGGACATGGCGTCCACGGTGCCTCCGGAGGGGGAGAGGGCGGGATGGGCGGGCCGGGCCGACGCGGACCCCTGATCATCCTAGGGCCCGGGGCGGGAACGCTCACGGGGTGGTTAGCTCTCCCCTGGCCCGCCGGGCCGTCTGCTTCTGCACTCTGGCACCAAGGATGATGCGACTGCCGTCCTTCACCACGGCAGCCAGATCAGGAGGCGCACATGTCGTTCTGGGGAGCTGATAGCGAACAGCTGCAGGAGTGCTCGCAGCGGTTCGACACGGGAGCTGAGACACTGAACGCCGCACTCGATGCGGTGCAGGCACGGGTGCTGAGCGTGCATTGGGCCGGGCCGGATGCCGACGACTTCCGCTACGTCGCATTCCCGGCTGTCGCAAGACAACTTCAGGATGGGGCACGGCGGATCGCGGCGCTGGCATCGACTTCTTCGAGAGCCTCGCCTCGACGAGGCTTGCACTGGGAATCCCGTCGTGGTGAGATCGCGGCGAGAAGGCCCCTGTGGGCGCCCCGCGAACGACACCGAAGGGCATGTGCTCATGAATCGTCGTCATGTCCTCGGGATGGTCACGGGGCTCGCGGCCGCAGCCGCAGGGATCTCCTCGGCGTGCACGCGGCGTTCCGCGGATGCGCGGCTGGCGCAGGTGGACGTGCCGCGCGATGCACCGTCCGGAGAGGTCACCGCAGTGGTGGTGGAGGACGGTGATGTCCTGCGGCCGGTGATCCAGGACCTCTCCGGCACGGAGCTGTGGCGCGATGACCTGCCGCACGTGGAGCGCTGGTTCCCGGGGGTGCTGTGGGAGCAGGATGCGGATGTGCTGTGGATCCTCTCCACCGATCACGGCAACGGGAGCGTACGGCAGGACGAGGCAGGCGCCTGGGTGAAGACGATGGGGTCGGACGGCATGCCGGAGGACATCGCCGCGCTGGCGCGCTGAGGGGCCGCCCCCGCGAAGGACATATGGTCGACGGGTGCATGCGACGCTTCCCTGGTCCCCTAGCGCCCAGAGCGCCGTCTGGTCTATAGCCGTGCGCCGGCTGGGCCACGGCCCGGCCGCCACCGAGCCCCTCCTGCTCGAGCAGGATCCGGAGCGGGTGCTCGGCACCGCGAGCCTGGGCAAGCTGTTCCTGCTGCGCGCGGTCTCCGAGCGGATCGACCGCGACCGAGGTGCCGCGTCGCTGCTGCTGCCCCGCCCCGAGGGCCTGGAGGTGGAGGATTCGGGCCTATGGTGGCACCTGGCCGCACCGCGCCTGACCGTCGGGGATCTCGCCGTGCTGGTGGCCTCCTGCAGCGACAACCTGGCCGCCAACGCCCTGATCGACTGGATCGGACTGCAGGCCGTGCAGGACGTGGCCCGGCAGTGGGTCCCGGGCGGATCCACCCTCTGCGACTTTTTCCGCGGCCACCGGGGACCCGAGCACCCGCCGGAGGTGAGCGTCGGCTGCGCCCAGGACTATCTGCTGGTGATGGAGGACATCGCCCGCGCGGCGACCCCTGCTCTGGCGACCGTGCGCTCGTGGCTCCGCACCGGCGTGGACCTCTCGCTGGTGGCGGCGGCCGCCCGCCTCGACCCCCTCTCCCACTACCACCCCCGTGGCCTGGACTGCGTGAACAAGACCGGCTGCGACGTGGGGGTCCGGGCCGACGTGGGAGTGCTCACCTCCCCGGGGGGCATCCTCGTCTACGCGGTGCTCGCCTCCTGGGATCCGTCGGCGGAGGAGGGGACCGCGGAGGCGGTCATCGAGGACATGCGCCGTCTCGGGGGTCTGCTGGTCGAGCACATGGATCACGCGATGCCCGCCCGGTGACAGCAGGGGCCCGTCGTCCGCGGGCCCCTCACTCGCTCGCGACCAGGTGCTGCGCGAAGCCGGGCGCCGGGTGCTGCAGGAACTCCTCGAGCGGGACGTCCTGACGCACGCGGCCCGCCTCGAGCACCATCACTCGATCGGCGAGCGCCCGGATGTCCGCCAGGTCATGGGTGACGATGACGGCCGTGCGACCGGCGAGCTCGCGCGCCAGCAGCTCCCGCAGCTGCGGAGCGGACTGAACGTCGAGGGCCGCGAACGGCTCGTCCCACAGCGAGAGCTGGGGGCTGGTGGCAAGCGCCCGCGCGATCGCCGCCCGCTGCGCCTGACCACCGGAGACCTCGTACGGACGACGGCTGGCGAGCCGGCCCACCCCGACCCGGTCCAGCCAGGTCCGTGCCTGGTCCCGGGCCGCGGAGCGACCGGCTCCTTCCGCGCGGGGCCCGAACGCGGCGTTGCCCTCCAGGGTGAGGTGGGGGAACAGCAGGGGGTGCTGACCGAGCCGCGCGACCCGACGCAGATGAGGTGCGCGGGAGCGCACTGTGGTCACTCCGGGCCGCGCAGCCGATGGCTCCGTCCCCTCCGTTCCCGAGGCACGGCCGGTTGCCAGAAGCACGTCGTCGCCGAGGCGTATGTGCCCGTCATCGGCGGTGACCAGGCCGGCGAGCACCTCGACCACGGTGGACTTGCCGCTGCCGTTGGGGCCGACGATGGCGAGGGTCTGCCCGGGAGGCACGTGCAGAGCGAGGTCGACGCCGCGTTCGGGCACGACGATGCGGGCGTCGAGGGCCGGGGACGAGGGGGTGGCGAGGGCAGCGGGGGTGGCGGGGGCAGTGTGCTCCTCGACATCGGTCTGCTCATCAGCAGGAGCGCCGGCTGGCGCGCCAGCAGTGTCGTCGGCCGAGGAGGTGCGACCCAGGGAGCGGCGCAGCCCGCCGGCCCCCGGGGACCGGTAGGCGATGGCGACGATCACGGCGGCCACGATCACCAACAGCAGGCTCATGGCCACAGCGGAGTCCTGGTCGATCTCGCGGGCCAGGTAGATCTCCAGCGGCAGGGTGCGGGTGGTGCCCTGCAGGGAGCCGGCGAAGGTGATGGTCGCGCCGAACTCACCGAGCGCACGGGCGAAGGTGAGCACCAGCCCGGCACCGAGGCTCTGGGCCAGCAGCGGCAGTGTGATCGTCGCGAGGGTGCGGGTGGGGCTCGCACCGAGGGTGAGCGCGGTGGCCTCGTACGCGGTGCCGCGGGCGCGCAGCGCGCCCTCCACGGTGAGGATCAGGAAGGGGGCGGCCACGAACGTCTGGGCGAGCACCACGGCAAGGGTGGTGAAGGCGATGTCGATGCCGAGGGCCTCGGCGAGGGGGCCGACGAGTCCGCGGCGCCCGTACGTGGACAGCAGCGCGATGCCTCCGACCACGGGCGGCAGCACCAGGGGCAGAAGCACCAAGGTGCGGGCAACCCGCAGCAGCATCGATCCGGCGGGGGCGCGGGCCATCAGCAGCGCGACCGGCAGACCCACCAGCAGCGACAGCATGGTGGCGGTCAGTGCCGTGATCAGGCTGAGCCGCAGGGCGATCAGTGCGGAGGGAGCGGTGAGGCTCTGGCCCAGGGTGGACCAGTGCACGGTGGAGAGCAGTCCGACGATGGGCAGGGCCAGCACCGCCACGCACAGCAGGCCGAGGACCCGCACCCACCCTGGCAGCAGGGAGCCGCCGGGGGTCCGGAGCCCTCGAACTGGTGTCACGGCTGCTGGAAGCCGGCGTCGGCGAGCAGGGCCTGGGCCGGGTCCTGCCGCAGGAAGTCCACGAAGGCCTGGGCCTGCTCAGGCTGCCCAGTGGAGGCGGTGACGGCGGCCGGGTACTCGGTGCGGGCCTGGTCCGCGCCGGGCAGTTCGATCGTGGTCACTGCCTCGCCCGCGTCGGCGGCGTCGGTGGCGTAGACGATGCCGGCGTCGGCCTGGCCGCTGGTGACCTTGCCCAGCACGTCGGTCACCGAGTTCTCCTCACTGACGGGGGTGAGGTCGATGTCGGCGTTCGCCGCGATGGTCTGGGCGGCGGCGCCGCAGGGCACCTGGGGTGCGCACACCACCAGGTCGACGCCCGGGGCGGCGGCGCTCTCGAGGTCGGTGAGGCCGGCGGGGTTGTCGGTGGGGGCGATCAGCACGAGCACGTTGGTGGCGATCACGACGGGGGCGGCGGTGACGGTGCCGGCGTCGACGGCGCGATCCATGGTGGACTGGTTGGCCGTGACCAGCACGTCGGCCGGGGCCCCGGCGTCCAGCTGGGAGATGAGGTCGGCCGAGCCGGCATAGTTGAACCGCACCGTGACCTGGGGGTTCGCCTCCTTAAACTTCGTGCTGACCTCGTCGAACACCACCCGTAGAGAGGCGGCGGCGAACACCGTCAGCTCGGTGGTGGCACCGCCGGTGCCGGAGCTGCCCGTCGTGCTGGCGGGCCCGCAGGAGGCCAGCAGCAGCACCGGGAGCAGTGACGCAAGGAAGGGCCGTCGGCGCACGTCAGGCCCCCTTCTCGATGACCACGTTGGTGGACTTCACGACGGCGGTGGCGACCACGCCGGGCTCCAGGCCGAGGTCCCGCACGGCCTCGGTGCTGACCAGGGAGACCACGCGGTGGGGGCCGCACTGCAGCTCCACCTGGGACATGACGGTGTCGCTGAGGACGTCGGTGATGATGCCGACGAAGCGGTTGCGCGCACTGCGGCCCACGTCGGCCGGGTCGGCGGGCAGCACCGAGTTGTCGCGGGCAAGGCGGGCCAGCTGCAGGCCGTCCACGGTGGCGGGGGTGCCCGGGGAGCGGGTGAGCAGCCCCTGGTCGATCCAGCGGCGCACGGTGTCGTTGCTGACGCCCAGGAACCGCGCCGCATCAGAGATCCGAATCTGCGCCATCATCGCCTCGCTTCTTCCGCATATGCGGAACAGTGTAGGTGAGAACTGCATCCTTGGGTGGCAGGCTCCGGTGCTATCCGAGCCTCCGCTTCAGCTCGGCGATGAATAATGGCAGATCCTCGTCGATGGTGTTCCACAGCAGCACGGAGTCAACATCGCCGTACCCATGCGCGAGGCGATTGCGCATGCCGCGAACCGCTACGAATGGCAGATCTGCATTCGTGGCCGGGAACCCCGCCGGGAGGTCCTCGAGGACGGCCTGGAACTGAATGATCAGGTGGCAGGCAGCCGACTGGAGAACCTGGCTCTTTACATCCGGGGCACAGAACGCTCCACCCCCATGCGCACGGATGTAGTCCACCTGAGCAGAGATCTCGTCAAGAGCCGAACGAAGCTCATCCAGGCTCGGCCGATCATCCGTCATGTCAGCGCAACAGCTTGCGCCCGGGCGTGATCAGCAGCCCGGCCACGCGCCCCGAGCGACATGACATCAACCGGAACCCCCAGCTCATCGGACAGCTCCAACTGGGCAGCGATCAGATCGAAGTACGAGGCAGCCGACTCGAACTCGACAAGGAGGTCCACATCTGATGCGCGCGAAGTCGTCCCTCGCGCCACCGAGCCGAAGACGAGCACCCGACCGGTCCCGCGGTGCTTCTTGACCACGGAGCGGATCCGCGGCGCTGCAGCACGGACATCCTGGAGTGTCACGGTCGGCTGATGCGTCACGACCTCAGCGTCCATGGCTTGAGCATAGACCGCATGCCGTGATTCCAGCACCGAACTGCCTTCATGCCGACCTCGAGCGCCCCGTTCCGCGGTACCTGCACGACCAGCATCATCTCCGGTGGCGGCGCGGACAGGCCGGCGACGCTCTCCGTCCGCCCCACCCCGTACCGCTACCATCGCTCTCAGCTCTGCAGAGCAGAGATGAGCCGTCGTCATCATGCGATGGTGCGATTCTCCCCGCAGGCGCGGGGATGCAGGACCGTTCGAGGACGACGACCTGATCCTCCAGGGTGTGCTCCCCGCAGGCGCGGGGATGAGCCCGATGCGGACTCGAACGTCGACGCGGACGCGTGGTGCTCCCCGCAGGCGCGGGGATGAGCCCTGCGACTGCTCGCTCATGGAGCGGTAACGCGGGTGCTCCCCGCAGGCGCGGGTGTGAGCCAGGAACACTCGTCGGACTCACGCACTCACGTACTCACGCACTCACGCTCAGCGTCGACGGCCCGCGCGCCGAGCGGCGCACGTGGATCTGCTCGGCGATGCGGTTCTTCATCTCACCGACGTGGGAGACCACGCCGATGGTGCGGCCGTGCTCGGCCAGGCGGTTGATCTCGGCGATCACGCGGTCCAGGGCCTCGGGGTCGAGGCTGCCGAAGCCCTCGTCGATGAACAGGGTGTCCATCTGCACGCCGCCGGCCTCCGCGGTGACCAGTTCTGCCAGGCCCAGGGCGAGCGCGAGGGACACGAAGAACGTCTCCCCACCGGAGAGGGTCTCGGGGCGGCGGGCCTCATCGGTGCGATGGTCGATCACCAGCAGGTCCAGGCCCGTCTTGCGGGCGCCGCGCTTGCCGGTGTCCCGCATCAGTTCCAGGGTGGATTCGGAGAACTGGGCCAGGCGCACGTTGGCGGCGTCGATGACCTCCTCGAAGCGGCGCATCAGCACGTAGGTGGACAGCTGGATGCGGTCCCCGTCGGAGGAGCGGCCGGTGGCGAGATCTGCCACGCGCACTACGGCGCCGGCCTTCTCCCCCACTGCCCGGACCTGTGCGATCGCGGCGTCCAGGCGGCTGCGGGCACCGGTGGTGGCCTGGGCGGTGGCGGTGCAGCGGCCGGACTCCTGATCGGCGGTGGCCGTGGCGGCCTGGGCCAAGACAACGGCCTCCCGGGTGGTCTCGACCAGCGTCGCTGCGGCCGTGCGGGCCTCGTCGGAGGGATCGGCCTCGGCCACGCCCTCCTCCCGCATGCCGTCGGCGAGGCGGGACTGGTCGGTTGCGCGACGGGTCAGCAGCGCCTCCAGTTCCTTGCGGTCCCCCTCCGGCAGCACAGCTGCGCGTACGGCCTGCTCGTTCTCGAAGGGCCCCAGCTCGACCTCTGCGGCGAGCTCCTGGGCGCGGGCTGCGGCCTGGTCCACCGCCACCAGCGCCTCCCGCAGCGCCCGGCCGGCGCGGGCCCGGGCCGTGTGGGCGGTGCGCCGCTCCTGCACGGATCCGGCCTCACCGCGGGCCTGCACGACCCTGGCCTCGTCCTCTTCGACGGCGGTGGCCAGGGCGGTCAGGGCACTGGCCTCGCCCTCGATGGCCACGGCCTGCTTCTCCCGGCGGGCGCCGAGGGCGCGTGTTCCCTCGTCGTGCTTCTCCAGCTCCGTGTCGCGCCTGGCGGCCTCGGCCTGCCGGTCGCGGACGGCGCGGAGTGCCTCGGCCGCCTGCTGCTGTGCGGCCCGGGCGGCATCGACCTCGAGCCCGCCTGACTGCTCGCGGGCCTGCTCGTGACGGCTGGTTGCCAGCGTCAGGGCCTCACGGGCGGTTGACGCTACCTGCTCCGCCTGCCGGCGGGCCTCCTCGGCTGCCTCGACCTGCTCGGCACCGACGTGGTCCGCCCCGGCCTCGGCCAGATCGGGGTGTGCGGTGGCGCCGCACACCGGGCATGGATCGCCCTCGGCGAGAGTCATGGCGAGCTCGGCGGCCAGCCCGGCATTGCGGCGGCGACGCAGCTGCGCCTCCTCCTCACCAGCGCGATTGGCAGCCGACTGCGCCTCCTTGGCCGCGGCCCTCGCCGCGGCCACTTGTTCGGCGAGACGGGCGGCGGTGCGGGCCTGCTCCAGCCGGGCGGCGGCCTGATCGGCGGCGGTCTGGGCATCGCCGAGACCCTCCCCGGCGGCGCGGGCAGCATCCCGGGCGGTGACCAGGGCAGCACGCACCTGGGGGCGGGCCTGGATCTGGGTGTCGAGGTCGGCGAGTTCGGTACGGACCTTCTCCAGTGCGGTGCTGCGCTGCCGAAGGTCCTTCTGCCTGCCGGGAAGGTCCTTCTCCAGCTGGACCAGGGCACTGAGCTCACCGGCCCGGGTGGTGGCCTCCTCGACCGCGGCAGCCAGCGCCTCCAGCGCGCCCGGGCCTGCAGCGAGGTCGATCAGCTCGGGGTGGTCCTGACGGTGGCGGGACAGGGCGGCATCCCGTTCCTGCTCCCGGGCCTGGAGGTGGGTGCGAGCCTGGTCGCGTCGGGCGATGGCCCCGGCGATGGGCTGGGCGATGCGGTCGTGGTCCAGGCGGGTGCGAGCGGTGGTGGCGGCCTCCTCCTGGGCGGTGAGGGCGGCGGCCAGCTGGTCGAGGGTGCGGCGGCGGTCTATCCGCTGCAGGCCGGTGGTGGCGGCCTCCGCGGCGCTGCGGGCCTGGCCCTCCTGCGCACGGGCCGATTGGGCTCGGCCTGCGGCTTCCTGGGCGGCGCGGGCCGTGCCCTCGCCGATCTGGTCGGCCTGAGCGGTGAGCTCCTCGAAGCGGTGGGCGCGGGCGTGGCCCTCGAGCTCGGTGCGGGCGTCGTCCTCCTCCAGGCCGGAGGCCTCGATGAAGCGGGCCAGGGCCTGGTCGAGGCCGGCGGTGGCGGCGTCGACCTGCTGGGCAGCCTCGCGGCGCATCTGCTCGAGCTGCTTCTCGATGTCCTCGTAGATCTCGGTGCCGAACACGCGCTGCAGCACGGCCTGCCTGTCGCCGGTACTGGCGCGCAGGAAGCGGGCGAACTCGTTCTGGGGCAGCAGGACCGTCTGCGTGAACTGGGCGCGGGTGAGGCCCACGGCCGCGCCGATCTCGCGGCCCACCTCGTCCAGCCGGGAGGCGATCGGGGTGAGGCCGGCGCCCTGGTCGGCGGTGTCGGCGAGCACCTCGTCGATCAGATCGGGGGTGCCCAGGCGCCACAGCAGGGCCTTGGCGTTCTCCTTGATGGTGCCCTCGCCGCGCTTCTTGGGCCGGTGGTACTCGGGCTGGCGCAGCACGCGGTACACGCCGTGGGTGGTCTCGAAGACCAGGTCGATGACGCTGGGCGTGGTGGGCTCGGCGAACTGGGAGCGGACGCGCTCCCCGCTGGCACCTTCCCCGGCCACGCTGCCGTACAGGGCGTAGACCACCGCGTCCAACACGGTGGACTTGCCGGAGCCGGTGGGGCCCTCGAGCAGGAACATGCCGCTGGCACCGAGGGCGGCGAAGTCGATGCTGACCTCGTCGCGGAACGGCCCGATGCCCCGCATGCGCAGGTGATGGAGCTTCATGAGGCCTCCTGCCCGCGGGTGCGCACGGTGCGGTAGGCGTCCTCGAGCACCTGGTGCTCGGCCTCAGTGGGCTCACCGCCGGTGACGAAGGCGAGGAACTCGTCCATCACCTCCACCGGGTCGGCGTCGCGCTGCACGGTGGGGGTGATGGCGGTGGAGGTGCGGCCGGCGGGCTGGTGCTCGGTGTGCAGCAGGTGCGGGTATCGGGCGCGCAGACGCTCCAGCAGGTGGGGTGGGCGGGAGGGATCGGTGACGATGGCCTTCAGCCAGTCCTCGCCGTGCCCGGGGGCGCGCTCGAGGATCTCCTCCAGGGTGCCGCGCAGCTCGGTGAGGCGGCGGGGCACAGGGGTGGCGATGCGCTCCACGCTCACCTGGCCGGGCTCTCCCAGTTCCACCAGCAGCACGGACTTGCGGTGGTTCTTCTCGGAGAAGGAGAAGGCCAACGGGGAGCCGGAGTACCAGGCGGTGGTGCCCACAGTGGCGGAGAGGTCCTGGCAGCCGTGCAGGTGGCCGAGCGCCACGTAGTCCACGCCGCCCAGCACCCCGGCGGGGACGCTGTCCACACCGCCCACGGTGAGGTCGCGCTCCGAATCCGAGCTCTGGCCGCCGGTGACGAAGGTGTGGGCCAGCACCACGGACCGCGGGCGGTTCGCCCCGGGCTCACCGGCTTCGGTGTGGGTGGTGATGCGTGCGCGCACGCGGTCCATCGCGGCACGGGTGACGGCCTCGTGGCTGCGGGCCAGGGGCAGCTGCCCCTCCCCCGCCAGGGCGGTGCGGGCCATGTCCGGCTCCAGGTAGGGCAGACCGAAGAACAGCACCTCGCCGTGCTCATCGGGCACCTGCACGGGGTGGTCCAGGCCGGGGACGTCGGCCAGGATGTGCACGCCGGCCCGCATCAGGGCGGAGCCGAAGCCCAGGCGGTCGGCCGAATCGTGGTTGCCGGGGGTGAGCACCACGGTGGTGACCTCCGCCAGGCGCGCCAGGGTGGATCCCAGCAGGCGCACCGACTCCACCGGCGGCACGGCACGGTCGTACACGTCACCGGCGATGACCACCACGTCCACCTGGCGCGCGACCACCAGGTCGAGCAGCCAGTCGTGGAACTCCGCCTGGTGGGCGTGCAGGTTCTCCCCGTGCAGGGTGCGCCCCAGGTGCCAGTCCGAGGTGTGCAGGATTCTCATGGGGACCACGCTAGAGCCCGGGGCTGACGAACGACGACAGCAAGCACACAGCGCAGTGCCCGGCAGGAGTACGCGGATCTCGTCCCGTACCGGAACACGTGAGTCGCGCGGTACTGCCCCCTGTGGCAGACCGCTGGGTTGCGGCTGCAGCGCTTGCCCTGGGCGCTCCCCTGCTCTCACGCGATGGGATCTACGCGAACGAACCGGGCCTCGCGCTGCTGTGGACGGCCGCCGGCTCGCGAGCGGGGCCACCCAACCGCGCCAGGATCTGCTTGGCCGCCACGTCGGCCCCGGCCAGAAGCGGGGACGGCACCCCGGGTGAGGCGCCGATGGCGCTGCCCGGCTGGGTGCTCCCGGCGGGGATGCCCAGCACCACCACGCCGCGGTCGATGCTGCCGTCGGCCGCCACCAGGTTGTGGCCGACGAGCACGCTCTCGTCCACCTCCGCAGCGGTGGCCTCCATGCTGTGGGTGGGGATGCCGTCCACGCTGTGGATGCGGGCCCGGCCGGTGCTGAGCAGTGCCTGCAGCAGCGGATCGGAGGTGGCCGGCACCTGCCCCTTGGACATGCGGGTCTCCAGCAGCACGCGCGCACGGGCCTGCCTGCCGGTGATGGCCGACGTGGCGACGAAGCACTCCTGCTCCTCGTCGACCGCGACGTGGAAACCGGGGCCCAAAAGGTCGATCACCCCGGCCTCGATCAGTGCGAGCATCAGTCGCGCCCTGTGGGCCGGGGGCCCGGAGGCGAGCGCCAGACCGTCGGCGTCGAACCTTCCCAGCACGTCCCGGGCAAGGGACTGCCCGCTGAGTGCACCGGAGGCGGCCAGGCGCTCCACCTGCACGCGCAGCGCAGCCATGGCTGCGTTCACGGCGGCCCGCGGGTGGCGATCCGGATCGGACATCGAGCCCAGCTCGTCCTCGACCAGGCGGGCCACCTGCGCCTGCCACTGCTCGGCGGTGACGGTGCGGCCCGCGGTGGGCCGGTGCAGCTCCCCCACCGTCCATGACCAGCGCGGATCGGTGATCGCCCAGCTCAGCACCGCATCCACGGCTTCCGTCACGGCCGCACCGCCCGGCGGGGCCGCACTGCGCTGCTGGCCCGCACTGCGCTGCTGGCCCGCACCTCCCGGCTGGCCCGCACCGCCCGGCTGGCTCGTGTCGTCCGCTCCCACCGCATCGAGCGCTGCCGGCCACCCCTCGGCGACCACTGCGGGCATGTACTGCTCGAGCGCCTCCAGGTACACGCGGGCGAACTCGCGGGCGATCTGCGGCCACACGCGCTGCCCGAAGTTCACGCCCCGCTCCGTCGCAAGGCCCGCGAACCACTCCGGGGTGGCCCACCGCGGGGTGAAGCCGCGGGTGGGCCGGCCTCCGTCGGGCTTGGAGCGGTAGGGCACGCAGCGGCGCGAGCCGACCACCAGGCGCGGCTCACGCCCGCTCGGCAGGTACCGCAGGCGGCCGGTGGGATCGGCGGGAATGGCCTCGACGCGGCCGCCCCAGTCCTCCACCAACTGCCCGATCACATCGAAGAAGTTCGCTCCCAGCCCCCTGACCAGCACGTCCTGCCCGGCCGGCAGTCCGGTGAAGCACCGCTCGGCGGGCATGCCCGGCGGCACGTACCGCAGGCCATGACGGTGGGCGGCCGCGGCGAGCGCGGACTCCTCCGTACCCGGCACCGCCTGCACCATGCCCTGGGCCAGCACCACCGTGGGCGCGCTCAACCGCCGCCCTCCGGCGAGCACCACCACGCGATGCTCCCCCTCGTGCTGGAGATCCACGGCGGTGTCCACGATCTTCTCGACCTGCAGTTCACCGCTCGCGGTCGCGGCATCGAGCTGGTCGCGGAAGTACACGCCCTGCAGGCGCCGGGTGGGGAACGAGTCCGGCCCGAGCGCGGTGGCCTCCTGCACCACCCAGTCCCCCACCCGGTGGTGACCGCGCTGGGCGACCGAACGGGCCCAGGCCACCAGGTCGGGACCGGGCGCGGCCGGTCCGCTCATACGGGTGCTGTGATCGGGATGAATCGTGGTGGCGCGGGCCTGGGTGTTGTTCAGGTAGGCGGCGGGCTGGTCGATCAGCCAGGTGGCACCGGGGCCGACGGCCAGGGCATCGACCATGGCCAGTCGCAGCGGGGGCGCAGGACGCTTGGCCGATGGTCCCGCGCTCGGCGGTGCCGGGCGGCCGGCCGACAGATCATGCACTGACGCCGTCGGGTTCCCTCCTGCCTCGGAGGTGCCCGCACCCGCCCGCAGGCACGCGAGGGTGCGCAGCACGGTGGCCACCCCACGGGGCCCACCGCCCACGATCACCGCGTCGTAGCTGCCGGTGGGGCCCGGGGGCGTCGCCTCGTGCGGGCTCCGTGGAGGACGGTGGCTCATCGGCCGACCGGCTCCGCCCGCTCGAGCCCGGCACCGGTGCGTGGTGCAGCGGGGCGGGGCGCAGAGCCCGGGGTGGTGGCCGCATCAGCAGACGCGGAGCCAGCGGCGCGTGGCGTGGCCGCGCGCGGAGGCGTCAGGGAAGAACGTGGCATAGCTGCATGCTATGCACACTCAAAGGATCCCTTTGACGTGGTCTGTCATGTGAGTTCACGCTCGTAGGAGGTTCCGGCGTCGTGCGCCGTTCCGGCGTCGGCGCCGCTCTGGTCCGCCCGTCGACGCGCTATCTCCAGGCGCGGCGGGCCGAGGCGCTGGCCAGGTCCACCAGCAGCGAGAGCAGCAGCAGCGCGATCACCACGGTGAGCATCCCGGAGTAGTCGAAGGAGGCCCGCTGGGACTCCAGCACGCGGCCCAGTCCCCCAGCGCCGACCACGCCCACCACGACGGTCTCGCGGATCGCGATCTCCCACCGGTACAGGGCATAGGCGGTGAAGCGCCCGGCGACCAGGGGCAGCACCCCGTAGACGAAGGTGGTGATGCGTCCGGCGCCCAGCAGCTGCAGGGACAGGACGGGGCGGCGGTCCATCGTCTCCAGCACTTCGGTGAACAGCCTGCCCAGCACACCCGCGTTGTACAGGCCCAGGGCCAGTGCGCCGGGCAGGGGGCCCGGCAGCACCACGAACAGCAGCAGCAGTGCCCACACGGGCGGGGAGATCGCGCGGATGGTCAGCAGCAGCACCCGGCACAGTGCGGCCACGGCCGCCCGCACGGGTCCGTCCCCCACCTGGTGCACGCCCAGGAACGCGGCGACCACGCCGATCCCGCTTCCCACCACGATCGCCAGCACCGACATCTGCACGGTGGCGGCGGCATCACCGAGCAGGTCCGCCCAGGTGGAGGGCAGGCTGGGTGGGATCGCGTCGGCCAGCATCGCACCGGCGCGCTCCCAGGTGCGGGCGCTGACGAGCCGGGCGAGGTCCGGTCGCAGGTACAGCAGGGACCCCACCGTCAGCGCCGCCCCCAGCAGCAGGGAGGTGCGCTTCCAGCGGGCGCGGCCCGGGTGGCGCAGGCTCGCGCTCCAGCGGTCGAACAGCCAGCCCAGTGCGATCAGTGCGTAGATGAGGGTCCACATGCGCTCGTAGGCCAGGCCCTGGAACGCGGTGATCAGCTCGAAGCCCAGACCGCCGGCTCCGATCATGCCCAGGATCACCGCGGAGCGCAGGGCGCAGTCGAAGCGGTAGAAGCCGTAGGCCAGCAGGTCGCCCCAGATGCGCGGCAGGGTGGCGTACACGAACGCCAGGAGTCTCCCAGCCCCGGCGGTGATCAGGGCGTCGTAGGGGCCGGGCGGGGTCTCGTCGATGATCTCGGCGTACACCTTGGCGGTGATCACGCCGAAGGGGATCGCGAGCGCCAGGATCCCCACCAGCGGGTCCCGGCCCAGGATCACCAGCAGGATGATGCCCCACACGGCTTCGTGGATGCCGCGTGGGATGCCCAGTGCGATGCGGGTGAGCAGCCAGCCCGGTGCCCGGGAACGGGGCCCGCGCACCGGTGCGCCCCGGCCCGGCGCACGCCCGCCGCGCTGCCACCAGGCCTCGCTCATCAGCACCCCGCCCACCAGGCCGGTCAGCACCGCCAGCACCGTGCCCAGCAGGGAGAAGGCGATGGTCACCAGGGTGGCGTCAAGGGTGCGGCGCAGGAAGTCGGCGGAGAGATCAGGAGACAGCGCGGCTGCGAAGAAGGACCGCAGGGAGGGCCAGCCGGGCGGGTTCAGCACGGGTTCGCGGCCGATGCCGGAGCCCCACAGCGACCAGGCCACCAGCAGCACCGCGCCGGCCACCCACCAGCGGCCGGGGCGGGAGGCAGCGCGAAGGCCAGAGCGGGAGCCGGCGCGGACGGGTGCGGGGGAGTCGGCCCGCGAGCCCGCGAGGGAGTAGGCCGACGAGTCGGGGCCGCGCCCGGCCGGGCCCTCCTCCTCGGACCGCTCTCCCACTCCGGCGCGGGCATCGGCCTGCGGGCTCATGCCGGCAACCGGTACAGCTCGTCGCGGTGCTGGTCGGTGACCTCTGGGGCGGGCAGGTCGAAGGCGATCCGGCCCTGTCGCAGGCCGATCACGCGGTCGCACATGCCGCGGGCGATGTCGAAGTCGTGCAGGCTCACCAGCAGGGCGCGGTCTCCCTCGCCCACCACGTCGGCGAGCAGGCCCATCACCACGCGGGCGCGCTGCGGGTCCAGGCTGGAGATGGGTTCGTCCGCCAGCACCAAAGCGGGATCCTGCACGATGATGCGGGCCAGGGCCACGCGCTGCTGCTCCCCGCCGGAGAGGCGCTCGGTGCGGGTGGCGGCCAGCTCCTCGATGCCCAGGCGGGACATCGCGGCGTGGGCGGTCTCGACCTCCAGTGGCCGCACCAAGGAGGCCAGGGACCGCCACAGCCCCCAGTGGCCCAGGCGGCCCGCATTGACATTGTGGATCGCAGCCAGCGGCCCGATCAGGTCCAGGCGTTGGTGGACGGTGCCGATCCGGGCGCGCACCGTCCGCATCCGGCGCCGGCTCGCCACCCCCAGGTCGGTGCCGAGCGTGGTGACGGTGCCGCTGCTGGGGGTGATGGAGCCGTTGGCCAGGCCCAGCGCGGTGGACTTGCCGGCGCCGCTGGGTCCCACCAGGGCGACCTTCTCCCCGGGGTCGACGGTGAAGGAGGCATCCAGCACGGTGCGGGTGCCGTAGCGGACGGTGACGCCGTCCAGCTGCAGGGCGGGCGGTTCAGCGGCACTCATCAGCCGATCAGCCCCAGCTCGCGGGCGACCTCCTCGATCTGCTGGTAGTCCTCGGCCTTCGCCGGGATGAAGGACTGCGCGCCGTAGAACTCGGCGATCGCACGGCCCTCCTCGGACTCGTGCATGGTGAGCATGGCGTCGGTGAGCTGCTGGGTGAAGCCGTCGCCGAAGCGCTCGTCGGCGTCGCCGCGCAGCAGCCAGTGGTAGTCATGGAACTCGGGCGAGACCAGCACCTCGATGACCTTGTCGGTGTCGATGCTGCCCTCCTCCATGCGGGCCTGCCACACCTGGCTGTTCAGGGCACCTGCCTCGTAGGAGCCGGAGGTGACCAGCTCGATGGTGGAGTCGTGGGAGCCGGAGAAGCCGGGCTCCCCGGCCAGGTCGGATTCAGCCACGCCGGCCTGGGACAGGAAGTAGGAGGGCATCAGGCGGCCGGAGGTGGAGGTCTCCGAGCCGAAGGTGAAGCGCTTCCCGGCCATCACGGACAGTCCTTCCACGGAGTCCACCGGGCTGACGCCGGCCTCCGCGTTGGCGATGAACACGCTGGTGAAGGAGGGGTCGATGTCGCGCTGGGCGACGATGGTGGCCTCCGGGTTCTGCAGCTGGGCCTGCACCCCGGTGAGGCCGCCGTAGAACACCAGGTCCAGGTCGCCGGCACCGAACAGGCTCACCGAGGCGGCGTAGTCCGGCACCGGTACGTACTCCACGTCGATGTCGAGCACGCTCGCGAGGTGGGCGGCGAATGCCTCCTCGCGCTCGGTGAGGGCGTCCGGGTCCTGATCGGGGATGGCGCTGATGCGCAGTGGCTGGCCGGAGCCGCCGCCGGCACCTCCCCCATCGGCCGAGCCGTCACCGCCGCCGGTCGAGCAGGACGCGGTGAGCCCCACCCCCGTGACCGCGGCGCCGGTGAGGGCA
Source organism: Brachybacterium sp. p3-SID1565 (assembly GCF_025143785.1). Taxonomy (NCBI): domain Bacteria; kingdom Bacillati; phylum Actinomycetota; class Actinomycetes; order Micrococcales; family Dermabacteraceae; genus Brachybacterium; species Brachybacterium sp. p3-SID1565. The sequence goes on along the minus strand of NZ_JAMBDS010000023.1, from coordinate 1,873 downwards.
AGACGGGCAAGGGCGGCGCGGCGGGTGAGCATGGTTCTCCTTCGGTGCGGTCGCGTGGCGGCGTCTGTGCTTCGTCGGCTGGTCGACGGAGCCTGCGCGTCTGTGCCTGCGCGACGGCGCGCGGGCCGACGAGTGACCACTGTGACCTGGTTCTCGGGGCGTACCAGGCATCCTATGACGGATTCCGGAACGGGGGCACCGTGTGTGCCTGGGGGGCGCATGCTGGCAGCTCATTGCCGCCAGGCACGAACCGCCCAATGCCGCATCTGGCGACTCAGCCGGGTCGTCGAGCGGGTCGACGAGCTGATCGACCGACTCGATCGGCCGGGTCGAAGCGGCGGTCCTGGAGTTTGCGTGACCATCGGTCGACGTCACCGGTGCTGACGTGCACACTGCACGGTCCGTCAGCGTGCTCGTCACCGGCGCGAGGCCAGCACGATCCCCCGGTACGCCACACCGATCGCGACCAGCGCCAGGCCGGCCGCCAGGGTGCTGCCGGGCAGGGCCGCCACCAGCAGCAAGCAGCCCACCAGCCCCATCACCTGCAGGGCCTTGGGGAACAGGCGGTGCTCTTCGGTCTGGGTGAAGGCGGCGATGTTGGCGACCGCGTAGTACAGCAGCACCCCGAAGGCGGAGGCGGTGATCGCCACCAGCACGTCGGAGGCGAGCACCACCAGCAGCACCACGGCGATCCCCACGGTGATCTCGGCCCGCTGCGGCACCGAGAACCGCTGGTTCACGTGGGCCAGGGGTCGCGGCAGGTCACCCTCGCGGGCCATGCCCAGCATGGTGCGGGACACCCCGGCCACCAGGGCCAGCAGCGCCCCGGCGGCAGCGGCGGTGGCACCGATGGTGACGATCGCCTTCCACATCGCGCCCGCGCCGATCTGGTCGAGGGCGGCGATGAACGGAGCAGGCCCCCAGCCGTGGGCGCCGGGGGCGGGGCCGATGAGGACCAGCACCAGCGCGAGCAGCATGTACAGGGCGAACACGGCGCCGAGGGCCAGCAGGATCGCGCGGGGGATGGTGCGGCGCGGCGCGGTGACCTCCTCCCCCAGGGTGGCCACGCGGGCGTACCCGGCGAAGGCGAAGAACACCACGGCGGCGGCCTGGACGATGGCGAGTCCAGCACCGAGCACTCCCCCGGTGCCGGCACCGAGCACCGCCGCCAGCCCCCCGTCCCACAGGCCCGTGGAGGCATCGGCGAGGGGCCCGGGCACGGGGGCGGCGAAGCCCGCTCCCCCATCGCCGCCGACGACACCCACCAGCAGCCGCACGGCGGTGACGCCGAGCGCGATGAGGGCGATGGCGACCAGGATGCGGGCCAGGCCCGCGGTGCGGGTCACACCCACCAGGTTCACGGCGGTCAGCGCCACCACCACCAGCGCAGCGACGGGCCGCTGGTAGGCCTCGGGCACCAGGTAGGCGGCAACCACCAGGGCCATGGCGGCGCAGGAGGCCGTCTTGCCGATCACGAAGCACCAGCCGGCCAAGAATCCCCACCACTCGCCCAGCTGCTGGCGGCCGAAGAAGTAGGTGCCGCCGGAGGTGGGGTACTGGGCGGCCAGCTGCGCAGTGGAGGTGGCGTTGCCGAAGGCGACCAGTGCCGCCAGGGCCACGGCCAGCAGCACGGCGGGGCCGGCGAGGTCCTGCGCCGCACCGAGGGCCACGAACACGCCGGCGCCGATCATCGAGGCCAACCCGATGACCACGGCATCGCCCAGGCCCAGCCGTCGGGCGAGCTCAGCGGGGGCAGGTGAGGAGGTCATGGAGCCTTCTGTCGTGGCGGGGGCACGGGAGCGGGTGCTCGTCGGGCGGGAGAGGGCGGAACGAATCGGGCCCGGGCCGAGCGTGCGCCCGAGGCGGGCGTGCA
>NZ_JAMBDS010000022.1:0-45218 GCF_025143785.1 Brachybacterium sp. p3-SID1565 | reverse complement strand
GACGGCCGCGGCCGCCTCGTCGTCGCTGTGGGACGCCTCGGCCTCGAGGCGGGCGGCGATGAAGGCGCGGTAGGTCTCGACCTCCGTGCGGGTGCGGGCCTCGTCCCAGCCCAGCTCAGGGCCGACGATCGCGGCGATCTCCTCGGCGGCGCCGACTCCGCGGTCGCGCACCTCGTAGTCCAGGCGCAGGCGGCGGGTGATGACGTCGGCCAGGTGGACGGCGCCCTCCGCGCGGGCGGCGTACAGCACCTCGGCGCGCAGGTAGCGGGGTGCCTGCTCGAGCGGCTCGAGCAGCGAGGGGTCCTCCTCGGCCAGCGCGAGCACGTCGGTCAGCAGGGCGCCGTAGCGGAACAGCAGCCGCTCCACCCGGATCTCGTCGAAGCCGTGGCGGGCGGCGAGCTCGGCCTGGTCGCGCTTGAGCTCCGCGTATCCCTGCGCGCCGATGATCGGCACCGAGCGGGTGAGGCTGTGGCGGCCGGGGTAGGTGTCCTTGACGGCGAAGTCCACGATGTCCTCGGCCATCACCCGGTAGGTGGTGTACTTGCCGCCGGCGATCGCGGACAGTCCCGGCTCCATGCGCATCACGGTGTGCTCGCGGGAGACCTTCGAGGAGGAGCCCTCGGACTTCTTGATCGGCTGCAGCAGCGGGCGCAGGCCCGCGTACACGCCGATCACGTCGTCCCGGGTGAGGTCCTCGGCCAGCACCTCGTTGGCGTGCTCGAGCACGTAGTCGATGTCCTCGCTGGTGGCGGCCACGTGGTCGGGGTCGTGGGTCCACGGGGTGTCGGTGGTGCCGATGATCCAGTACTCGTCGGAGGGGATCAGGAACAGCACGGACTTCTCGGTCTTGGTGATCACGCCGGTGTCGCGCGCGGCGGGGATACGGTCGCGGGCGATGGTGATGTGGATGCCCTTGGAGGCCAGCACCTCCAGGCCCTTCTCGGAACCGGCCAGCTCCTGCTGCTCCTGGGTCCACACACCGCCACCCAGGATGGTCTCGCAGGCGTGGACATCGAACTCGTCCCCGGTGAGGACGTCGCGCACACGGGCGCCGGCGATCCGCTCCCCGTCGCGCAGGTAGCCGATGACCTCGGTGTAGTTGGTGACCGCGGCCTCGTACTGGGCGGCCGAGCGCACCAGCATCATCACGAAGCGGGCGTCGTCCATCTGGGCGTCGAAGTACTCCAGGGCGCCTACGATCTTCTCGCCGTCCAGCGCCGGGAAGTACTCGAGCATCTTCTTCTTGAGCAGGTGGCGGTGCATGGGCACGGCGCGCTTGCGGCCGATCATCTGCATGGCGTCGTACAGCATGACGCCGGAGCCGATGAAGGCGCGGTCCACGACCTTGTGGAAGAAGGGGAACACGAAGCTGATGGGGTGCACCAGGTGGGGCGCGGTGTGCTTGATCAGCAGGTCGCGCTCGCGCAGGGCCTCGGCCACCAGCTTGAAGTCGAGCATCTCGAGGTAGCGCAGGCCGCCGTGCATCAGCTTGGAGGAGCGCGAGGAGGTGCCCGAGGCCCAGTCGCGAGCTTCGACCAGGCCCACGGACAGCCCGCGGGTGGCGGCGTCGAAGGCGGCCCCGGCACCGTTGACACCCCCGCCGACCACCAGCACGTCCAGCGGGTTCTGGGCCGTCGCGCCGCGCAGCCGGTCCAGGTGCTCCTGGCGGGAGGCGGGCGTGAGGGTGGCGGCGCTCTTGTTCGGCACGGGGCGCTCCTTCGCGTAGAGGTTCGGCTGCCCGGGCGAACTGGGGGTCCATCACCAGACGACCGGGACTTAGGACCCAGGATGGCGCTAACGTGCGGGGCTCGGCAAGCGGGGTGCACGAACGTGCAACACTGGGGGCATGGCCCAGGATGCACGGCAGCAGAGCGCCTACGAGGCTGCACGGATGTACTACGACGAGGGCCAGACGATGGGGGCCATCGCCTCCGCATTCGGCATCTCCCGCTCCACCGTGTCCCGCCTGCTTCGCGATGCCCGGGAGCAGGGGATCGTGCGGATCACGCTGCGGCCCCCGGGGGTGCGCCGCCTGGCGGACCTGCGCTCGGCGATCGGTCAGCGCTACGGCGTGCGCACCCACGTGGTGCCCACCAGGCCCGACAGCTCCGAGCGGGAGCGGTTGCGCGCCGTGGCGGCGGATGCCGCGGGCGTGGTCGAGGACCTGCTGCAGCCGGATCAGGTGGTGGGCATCGCCTGGGGCACCACCATCACGGCGGTGGTGGAGCAGCTGGCGCCCCGACCCGTGCTGGGAGCGCAGGTGGTGCAGCTGAACGGGGCGATCAACACCGAGGGCTCGGGCCTGGCCAACGTGTCCACCGTGATGGATCGGGTGGCCTCGCGCTGGTCTGCCACGGTGCACCACTTCCCGGTGCCGGCCATCTTCGACTATCCCTCCACGCGGGAGGCCATGTGGCGCGAGCGCTCGGTGCGGCACGTGCTGGAGATGCAGCGCCGCTGTCGTCTGGCGGTGTTCGGGGTGGGCGCCTTCGATGCCGAGGTGCCCAGCCAGGTCCACGCCAGCGGTTACCTCACGGAGGACGATCTCGCCCAGCTGTACTCCGACGGGGCGGTGGGGGACGTGTGCACCGTGTTCCTGCGGGCCGACGGGTCCTGGCGCGACGTGCGCATGAACCAGCGCTGCTCGGGGCCCAGCCCCGCGGCGCTGGCCTCGATCCCCCGGCGGGTGCTGGTGGCCTCCGGTGCCCGCAAGGCGGTGCCCCTGCGTGCGGCGCTGCGGGCGGGGTGCGCGACGGACCTGGTGCTCGATGAGGCCACCGCCGCGCGCCTGCTGGCGCTGGATTGAGGCGCCGCGACTGTGCCCGTACGGACTGGTACGGCCCTATGTGGGCGGGGACGTGCCCGTCTGGCTGGAGGATGCGACCGCCGTGAGCGCGGAGGCGATCGCGGCACTCGAGACTGAGCCGGTCCTCGATACCGCCGCTCCGACACCGTCACGCTACGAACAGTAGGCGGAACCTCTCGCACACCACCGGCATGTCCGGGGTGACACCGCGGGGATCCTCCCCGTGCTCGCGCCAGAACGCCTCGTGCACCCGCCGCCAGTGGGCCAGGGAGCGGTCGCCCTCCCCCTCGGCATGCGCATGGGCGGCGTCCACCTGGTCGAAGGGCACCACGCTCACCCGGGTCGTCTCGAGCACCGCCCGCGGCCGGCCGGCACCGTCCAGCACGATCGAGAGGTCGCCCTCCCGGGGAAGGGGGTCGCCTGAGACTCGGTAGTCCTGCAGGGAGGAGGCGGTGGCTGTCTTGATGCCGTCGAGCACCAGGGCCAGCAGCTCGTCGGCCTGCTCGGGGGTGGCCCCGAAGGCCCAGGCCTCGGGGAGCTCGCACGGCAGCGCGGGGCAGCTTCTTCGCGCGGTGGCCCAGAAGGCGTCGAGGCTCACCCCTCGGCGTCCGTGAGGTCCAGGCGCTCGGGGTGGGTGTACACGTTCATGCGGCCGTCGCCGTCGTCGAAGGCACGCGTGAAGCCGACCAGCGTCATCCCCACCTCCTGGGCGGTGTCGATCGCCAGTGAGCTGGCAGCCGAGACACAGGCCAGCAGGGGGATCCCGGCCATGAATGCCTTCTGGGCGATCTCGAAGCTGGCACGGGAGGAGACCAGCAGGAAGCAGTCGTTGAGCGGCAGGCGGTCCTCGAGCAGGGCCCAGCCGATCACCTTGTCCACCGCGTTGTGGCGGCCCACGTCCTCCCGCACCACCAGCACCTCGCCGTCCCGGGTGACCAGGGCGGCGGCGTGCACTCCCCCGGTGCGGGAGAACACGGCCTGGTCGTCGGTGAGGTTGCGGGCGGCATCGAGGATGGCGCGCGGATCCACCGTCCAGCTGCCCATCAGCACGTAGCGGCCCTTCTGCCGCACCGCGTCGATGCTCTCGGAGCCGCACACCCCGCATGCCGAGGTGGTGGTGAAGCGCTTGGTGGGAACCTGCTGCAGCTGCGGGCGGGCGGTGGTGAAGTCCATGACGTTGTACGTGTTCTGCGCGAACCCGCTGCCGTCGTCCACCACCGCGCCGTCGCAGTAGCGGGCCTCGACGATGTCCTCACGGGAGGCGATGATCCCCTCGCCGTGCAGGAAGCCGTGGATCAGCTCCACATCGCTGCCGGGGGTGCGCATCGTCAGGGAGAGCTGCTGGCCGTTCAACCGGATGTCCAGGGGCTCCTCGACGGCGACATGGTCGCCCTTGCGGCCGGCGTACAGCCGACCGTCCCGCACTCGCACGGTGCGGATCCGCTTCGTCTCGGTCACCCTGCCCATGGTCAGAGCCTAGTTGGTGCATGCCGGCAGTTCCGCGCGGAGCCGTTCAGGATCCGAGGGCAGCGAGCGGGAACGTGGACACGCCGTTGTCCAGCTGCATGGTCGCTCCCGTCCCCGTGACGACGGCCGTGAACACCGGGGGCCCGGCGTGCGTTGCGATGTCCTCCACCGTCACTCGGAGCTTTTCAGCGGCTGCCCCAGCTGCGCGGCCTCCGAGCTTGACCTCGACCGCGGCCCAGCGTCCCCCCGGCCAGGTGAGGACCGCATCGATCTCCCTCCCGTTCGAATCCCGATAGTGATGGACCTGGGCGCCCGAAGCCTCGCCAAGCGCCATCAGGTCATGCACAACTGCGGACTCGAAGATCAGCCCGAGAGTCTCAAGGTCCCGCCTGAGATCGGCTGACGTCGCCCCGAGAGCAGCGGCCGACAGGACAGGATCGGCCAGATGGTACTTCGGCGACGTTCGCACCCGAGCCTTGGATCGAAGCCGCGGGATCCACGCGGGGACCGCCTCAACGACGAACATCCGACGGAGCACTTCGATAAGGCTCGCCAAGGTTTCACGAGCCATCGATCCCGCCACCGGCTCGAGGTCCTTCAGTATCGCCGCTTGCGTGACTTCCGAGGCGGTGGACCGCGCAAAGGAACGCAGCAACTGGTCGATGACAACGGGCCTCTGTCGCGTGGAGGCGAGCCGGGGAAGGTCGGTACGCGCCACCTCTCCGAGGTATGCCCGGGCCTGCCGCAGTGCACCCTCTTCCGAAAGGTCCACCAGCCCCGGAAAGCCGGAGCGCACCACACCCGCGATGACATCGTCAAGAGTCGGAGCAGCAGCGACAGTCTCCACGGGCTCTCCATCAAGGAGAGACCGCAGGGAGACCGAGCCCGTAGAGCATCCCTTCTCAAACCAGGTCAGAGTGTGCTCCCGAACCCTGAGGAAGCGCCCTGCACCGGAATGTCGCGTCACATCGTCAGAAGGGACCGCTGACCCGGTGAGGATGAATGACCCCCGATGTCCGCCGAGGTCGACTTGTCGACGCACCCGGTTCCACATCTCAGGCATCACCTGCCACTCATCGAGAAGCCGGGGCTGTGCACCGTCCAGCAGCACCTGCGGTGCGACTTCGGCGAGCTCTTGGGCCTCCGGCGAATCGAGGAAGACGTAGCTCTCCGCCAGATTCAGAGCCGTCATCGTCTTCCCACACCCCCGTGGCCCCTCGATGATCACCGCCCCGGAGCCGGCCAAAGCCGATGACACGACTGCGTCGACCACGCGCGGGCGATACGCCACGCCGAAGTTCGTCAAGGTGTCCACGCCGCCACTCTAGAGGACGAACGATGCAGGTCACAGGTTGTGTCCGGCATTCTGCAGGATTCTTGATCGACATCCTGCAGAACGACTATTCGACATTCTGCAGAAGGCCAGGTCGGCAAGCTGCAGACACCGGTTCCGGTTGCCCGCCACCCACCCGACTGTCGCGTACTGTTCGAGGCAACGGGCCACCTCCAACCCAGAGCACACGTGCCCCACACCGCGAGGGAGCCTCGATGTACCGGACCCGGATATGGCCGCTGCCGATCTTGATCGCCACCCCCTTGCTGGTCTGGGCCTTCCACGATCGCGCCGGCTGGGGGCACTCGTTCGGCGTGGTGGTGATCGGTCTGCTGCTGACGATCCTGGCCGTGAGCTGCAGCGCGCTGCCGTACAGCACCTTCCGCACCGCCGTCACCGGGATCGTGGTGCTCTGCGTGGTGGCGCCCTTCGCCTCCGGGATCGTCTACGGGGATCCGCTGGTGGCGGTGCCGTTCCTGGCCGCCCTGGGGGGCGCGGCCGCTCTGGTAAGGGCGCCGCAGGCGCCCCGGCCACCGCAGGCGGGTGCGCCCGCCCCTCGCTGAGCAGGCTCGACGGCGCCCGCTGAACAGCCCGCAGCCCACCCCACCGAGGTGGCGGGACGGGCTGCGGTGCAGGGGCCGGTCCGGGGACCGACGCAGTCAGCGTGGCCGGTTCCGGACCGGCGGAATCGGCGCGGGTGCGACCGATCAGTTCTTGACGACGGCGCCGGCGAGCAGGTTGAGGGACTCCTCCAGCTTCTCCTCGGGGACGGCCGGGAAGCCGACCTCTTTGGCAAGCTTCTCGTCGACCTTGGACCAGTCGTAGGTCAGGGATACCTCGGTGGAGTCGGCATCGACGGGCTTGAGCTCGTACAGCCACTCCCAGCCCCCGGGCTCGTCCTTGTTCTTCTCCTGGGCGGGCTGCCAGCCGATCATCTTGTTCTCGTCGAAGGCGGTCACGTGGTTGTGCATCACGTAGTCGCCGCCGTTCATCTCGGCGTGCATGTTCATCACGAACTTCTCACCGGACTTGGTGATGCGCTCGGTGTTCTCGGCAGAGCGCACCATGCCCGAGCCGTCGAACTCGTGATGGCGGGCAGGCAGGGTGAGCACCTCGAAGATGTCCTTCGCGGGGGCGTCGATGGTGCGGGTGACGGTGAGGGAGGTCTGGTTCTGGCTCATGTCGCCACCATGCCGCACACGCCTGGAAATGTCACCCAGACTGCGAGATCGTCCCCCGGGCGCCGAGACCTGGTTATCGAGCTGACCTGCGATGACGTCGACCGCTCGACCGCGCGGTTCCGCGACCGTGAGTCGCACCGGCGGGCGCAGGATCGGGTGCGCGTCAGACCAGGCCCTTCTCCCCTAGCCAGTCCGTGGCGATGGTGGCGGAGTTCGCCTGCTCCTCGACGCTGCGCTGGTTGATCGCCACCAGGTCGTCAGCGCTGAGCTGCTCGATCACGCGCTCGATCGCAGCGGCGGCGGTCTCGTCGACCTTCTCGGTGACCAGGGGAACCACGTTCTGCGGCAGGATCATCGACTCCGGGTCCTCCAGGACCACAAGGTCGTTGGCGGCGATGGCGGGGTCGGCGGTGTAGATGTCCGCCAGCTGCACGTCACCATCGGTGAGGGCCTGCACGGTGAGGGGGCCACCGGAGTCCTCCACGGGCACCACGGTGACATCGACCCCGTAGATGCTCTTGGCGCCCTCGGGGCCGTACGGACGCACCTCGAACTCGCTGTTGGCAGCGATCCTCAGATCCGGGATGCCGGCCAGGTCCGCGATCGTGGTCAGGGAGTGCTCCTGGGCGAACGCAGCGGTCGTGGTGTACGAGTCCTGGTCGGAGGCCTCGGCGAAGTCGAGCACCCGCAGCGCCCCGGGCAGGGCCTCCCCGAGCGCGGAGTGGATCTCCTCCGGCGAGGCGCTGGGGGCGTCCGGCTCGTAGTGCTGCAGCAGATTGCCCAGGTACTCAGGCAGCACGTCCAGCGACCCGTTCTCGAGCTCCGGCACGTACACCTCGCGCTGCCCGATCTGGAACTGCCGCTCGACGGTGAAGCCCTCGGCCTCGAGCACCTGAGCGAACAGCTCCGCGATGATCTCGTTGGAGTAGTAGGCCTGCGAGCCGATGACGAGCGTGCTGGAGCCCACGGCACCACCGCCGTCCGATGGCGCCGTTCCCTCCTCGCCGCCCTGCGCGGTGTCCTCCTCGAAGGGGTCGGAGCTCGAGCATGCGGCCGCGCCGAGCACGACCCCAGCGGTCCCCCCGGCTGCGAGCAGGGAGCGTCGGGTGCTGCGAATGGTCATGGCGAACTCCTACGGGTTGGTTCGGACGGGCTCGGGGCTCAAGGAACTCGGACGGGCTCGGGACCGTTCCAGGGTACGGGCCCGCGCGGGCCCGACCTCGACCATCCGGTCACCGGCCTCACACGCCGCGGGGCGCGGTGAGCCGCTGGACGCCCAGCAGCAGCAGGTCCAGAACCAGCGCCAGGGCGATCACCAGCACGGAGCCTGCGATCATCTGCGGGTAGTCCTGCGAGCCCAGTCCCAGGAAGATGTACCGGCCCAGACCACCGTTGCCCACGTAGGCCGCGAGCATGACGGTGGCGACGACCTGCACCGTCGCGCCGCGCAGCCCGCCGATCAGGAGCGGGAGGCCCAGTGGGATCTCCACCCGCGTGAGGATCTGCATCTCGGTCATGCCCTGCGCGCGGGCCGCGTCCACAGTGGCCGGGTCCGCCGATTCCACGGCGGAGTACGCGCCGGCCAGCAGGGACGGTACCGCGAGCACCACGAAAGCAAGCAGCGGGGCTGTGAGGCCGATGCCCATCAGCAGGGCGAACAGGGTGACCAGGCCCAGGGTGGGCAGTGCGCGCGCCGCCCCGGCGGCCATCACGACGATCCCCTTCCCGCGCCCGGTGTGCCCCACCAGCAGGCCCAGCGGGATCGCGATCAGGGCAGCGACCAGCACCCCGAGCGCCGTGTACCCGAGGTGCTCCAGCATCCGCGCAGGGATGCCGGAGGGGCCGGTCCAGCGTGCGGGATCGGCCATCCACTCCAGAGCCTGCCCCAGGGGACTCCCGTTCATGCCGCCGCCCCCGTGCGCTCGCGGCCCCGGGAGCGCCGCGGGGCGCCCCGTCGGGTCCAGGGCATCAGCAAGCGGCCCGCCAGGACCAGCAGCGCGTCCAGCATCAGGGCCAGCACTGCGGTGAGCACCACACCGGTGAGGATCTGCACCGGGATGCCGCGTCGGAACCCGTCCACGAACAGCATGCCCAGGCTGGGGACCCCGAGGACTCCCCCCACGGTCACCAGCGACACGGTGCTGACCGCCACCACTCGCAGCCCGGCCAGCAGCACCGGGCCGGCAAGCGGCAGCTCCACCGCCCAGAATCGGGCCGCCGGTGCGTACCCCTGGGCAGTGGCGGAGCTGAGCACGTCGCGGTCCACCGAGCGGAAGGCGTCGGAAGCAGAGGGCACCATGAGCGCGAGCCCGTACAAGGTGAGCGCCAGGATTATGTTCACGGGGCTGCGGAACCCCGTGCCCAGCATGCCCGGAAGGAGCACGAACAGCGGCAGGGAGGGAATCGCGTACATGAGACCGGAGGCGGTGGTGATGCCGGTGCGCAGCCAGCCGGCGGCATTGGCCAGCTTCGCTAACGGCAGGGCGAGCAGGAACGCGATCAGGATGGGCGGCAGCGACTGCGCCAGGTGCGCTCCCGTGTACGCCACGATCTGGTCGAGGTTGGACTGCAGCCAGTTCACGTCATGTGCTCCCCGGCGGTGCGGTCATGGTCGAGCACGCCGGTGGCCCGCCCGTCGGCGTCGACCACCACGCGCCTGCCGTCGACCTCCTCGAGGTGCAGGGTGCGCGTGCCACGGTCCGCACCCACGAAGCGGGAGACGAAGTCATCGGCAGGCCGGGCCAGGATCTCCCGCGGGGCGCCCTGCTGGGCGATGATGCCCCCGGGACGCAGCAGCACCACGCGGTCCCCCACCAGGAATGCTTCGTCGATGTCGTGGGTGACGAAGACGATGGTCTTGCGCAGCTCGCGCTGGAGGCGGAGCAGCTCCTGCTGCAGGTCCGCCCTGACGATCGGGTCCACCGCGCCGAAGGGCTCGTCCATCAGCAGGATGTCCGGATCCGCTGCAAGGGCCCGCGCCACCCCCACGCGCTGCTGCTGGCCACCGGAGAGCTGGGCGGGGTACCGGGTGGCGACCTGCTGGTCCAGTCCCACCAGCTCCAGCAGTTCGGCGGCGCGGGTGCGCGCATCGCGACGCGAGGTGCCGCGCAGCACGGGGACGGTGGTGATGTTGTCCAGCACGGTGCGGTGCGGAAGCAGCCCGGAGGCCTGCATGACGTAGCCGATGGAGCGGCGCAGCTGCACAGGGTCCAGGTGCGCCACGTCCTCGCCGTCGATCAGCACGCGCCCGGCAGTGGGGTCGACCATGCGGTTGATCATCCGCATCAGGGTGGTCTTGCCGGAGCCGGAGGAGCCCACCAGGACCACGCTCCGGTGCGAGGGGATCTCAAGGGTGAAGTCCTCCACGGCCACCGTGCCGCCGGGGTACTCCTTGCGGACGTTCTCGAATCCGATCACCGTGTGCTCCGTACGACGGGGAGGGGCGGTGTGCTCCGCCGGGCGACCCACAGTAGCGGAGATCGCCGCGGCCTCTCAGACCGGGATCGGCACGATCGCCGGGTGGCGCATCACCGAGAGGGTGCGACGGTCCACCACCAGGGCCTCCCCCTGCTCGAGCTCGAGGTGGTCGGGCTGCGGGATGCCCGTGGACGCCACGATCACGCGCTCGGGGTCGATGCGGTAGCGCAGGGTGTAGTTGTCCGGGCGATGGTGGGGCTTGGCCTGTGCCGGGTCGTGCTGCTGGTACGCCACCAGCAGGTCCGGGGTCATGTACAGGCAGTTCAGTGCCTCCGGCACCCGGGTGCCGTAGCGCAGGCACAGGGCGGTGATCTCCGCGGCGGCGCGCTGCACGGCGACGACCGGCTCCTCGGTGCGGGCGTACAGCTCCACCAGGGAGAAGTACAGCTCCGAGTCCGTGGTCCCTTCGGGCACGCGGCCACCGCGGGAGAGGATCTCCTCGCGCAGGGGGCCCGAGAGGTCGAACTGGCCGTTGTGGGCGAACACCACGTCGCCCTCGCGGAAGGGATGGGTGTTGGTGATCTGCAGAGGCAGGCCGGGGCTGGCCTTGCGCAGGTGCACCAGCATCATGGGGCCGTGCGCGGCGGCGAGCGCCTCCCGGTAGGCGGTGGACTCGCGGGCGACGTCCAGCTGCCGCAGGATCTGCGGGGTTGACCGCTGGGCGGGGCCGTCCTGCTCGAACCACGCCACGCCCCAGCCATCCCGGTGCAGCTCCGACAGCTCCGTGAACGGCTCCAGCTCGTGGGCGATGGCACGGTCCAGGGAGATGCGCTCACGGCTGACGACACCGAGCAGACGACACATGGGAGGGTCCTTCTTCCGTGGGACGGGGGTTCCGCAGCGGGTGTTCTCCGGAGCGGGTTGTGCTGGGGGAGTTCGACGGAGCGAGGTCGCGCAGCAGCGGGTGCACGCTGCCTGCTCAACCGGCCGTCGCGCGCGCCTTCATCCGCGCGTCCAGCGCCAGCGCGATCCGGGTGAGCAGGAAGTTGATGGCGATGTAGATGACCGAGACCACCACGTAGGTCTGCACCAGGTAGCGGGTGATGGAGACCATCGTCTTGCCCTGGAACTGCAGCTCGTTGAAGCTGACCACGTAGCCCAGCGTGGAGTCCTTCAGCAGGCTCACCAGCGCCAGGATCAGGCTGGGCAGCACCAGGCGCACGGCCTGCGGCAGCACCACGTGGAGCATGGAGTCGCGCGGGGTCAGGCCGATCGCGGCCGCGGCCTCGTGCTGGCCCTTGTCCACGGCCTTGATGCCGGCGCGGAACACCTCGGCGGTGGTGGCGGAGGAGACCAGGATCATCGGGATCACCAGCATCCAGAACCGCGGCACGTTCACCCCGTAGGCGGGCAGGGCCAGCAGGAACGCATAGACCACCAGCAGCATGGGGATGCCACGGAAGAACTCGATCCAGCAGGTCACCGCCGCGCTGAGCGGGGTGATGCGGGAGAGCCTGCCCAGGGCCAGCAGCAGGCCCAGCGGGAAGGCGACCACGGCGGCCATGGCGGTGGCCTTCAGGGTGCCCATCAGGCCCTTGCCCAGGAAGGCCAGGTAGTCGGCGCGCAGGTACACCACCCACTTGCCGGGATCGAGCTCGCCGTTCATCGCGAACTGCCGCAGCCCCAGCGCGATCACGCCGAGGATCACCAGCACGCTGAGGATCGACAGGACCAGGATCCGACGGCGGCCCTTCGGGCCGGGCGCGTCGAACAGCACCTGGGTGGCGGTGTTGGTGCGTGCGCTCATGCCTGCGCTCCTGCCTGCACGTCGAGCGCGCGGTCAGGGCTGCGACGGCGGGTGTCCGACGGGGACACGGCGCGCTCCAGCACCCCGCCCAGGTAGGCGCCGCCCAGGGACAGCACCAGGTACACGGCACCGGCCACCAGGAACATGGCGACCGCCTGGGCGTACTGGATGTTGAGCCTTTGGGTGACGCCGGTGATCTCCATGACCGCGATCGCGGAGCACAGTGAGGAGCCGATGACGGTTCCGATGAACACGTTCACCAGCGGCTGGATCATGGTGCGGAACGCCTGGGGCAGCACCACGTGGCGCAGGGTGCCGAAGAATCCCAGCCCGATGGAGCGCGCGGCTTCCGCGTGCCCCACCGGCACCGTGTTGATGCCGGAGCGCACGTTCTCGCACACGAAGGCAGCTGAGGACAGGGTCAGGCCCAGCACGCCGCACCAGAAGTACGGCAGGGTCAGCCCCACGTCCGGCAGTCCGAAGGCGATCAGGATCAGCAGGCTCAGCAGCGGGATGTTGCGGAAGATCTCCACGTACACCGTGGCCGCCCACCGCAGCGGCGGGATCGGGCTCACCCGGCACACGGCCAGCACCGTGCCCACGACCAGGGCGAAGACGTAGCCCAGTAGGGTGAGCGCGACGGTGGTCGCGATGCCCTGCAGCAGCAGGGGGATGTTCTCGCTGATGGCGTGCATGGGGACCTTCCGGGGGGCGCCGACGGGGCCGCGCTGGCGGGCGGGCCCCGTCGGTCAGGCGATGGGGATCAGGCGGGCAGGTCGCCGGGGACGGGCGGCTCGGGGGCGTCGCCCGGGACGACCTCGCCGATGGTGGCGGTCCAGAGCTTCTCCCAGGTGCCGTCGTCGATGATCGCCTGCAGGAAGGTGTTGACGAAGTCCAGGGCGTCCTCGTCGTCCTTGGACAGGCCAACGCCGTAGGGGTCGTCCACGAAGGGCTCGCCCACCACCACGACGTCCGGATCGGCCTTGGAGTTGCCCAGCAGCACGCCCTGGTCCAGCACGTAGGCATCGGCCCGACCCTGCTTGAGGGCGGCCACGCAGGACTCGTTGTCCGGCAGCTGCTGCACATCGCCCGGATCGGTGACGTGCTCCTCGATGGCCTGGATGCCGGTGGAGTTGGACTGGGTGACCAGGTTCTTGCCGGTGAGGTCCTCGGGCCCGGAGATCGACTCGGCGTCCTCGGCGCGCACCTGGATGGCGGTGCCGGAGAGGTAGTACGGGCCGGCGAAGTTGATGACCTCGAGGCGCTCGGGGGTGATCGAGTAGGTGGCGATCACGCAGTCCACGGTGCCGTTCTGCACCATGGTCTCGCGGGTGTCGACGGTGGTGTCGATGTACTCGACCTTGTCCGCGCCGTCCTCGCCCAGGATGTAGCGGGCCAGCAGCTGGGTGATGCCGGCGTCGAAGCCGGTGGGGTTGCCACCGGAGGTGTCGGCCAGGGAGAACACCTGGTTGGCGACGGTGCCGCCACGCTTGAGGATGCCGGCCTCCTTGATGCGGGTGGCCCAGGCGCTGGCCTCGATGGCGGCGTCCTCGGCGACGGGACCGGAGGCGACCGCATCGGCGAAGCCGCCGCCTGCGCCGCCCTCGCCACCGCCGTCGGAGCCGCCGCCTGCGCCGCCCTCGCCGCCGAGCGAGGGGCCGTCACCGGTGTCGGAGCCGCAGGCTGCCAGGGCAGCGCCGAGGGGCAGTGCGGCGGCGGCCGCGACCAGGGCACGGCGGCCGGGGCGGAAGGTGCTGGTGGTCATGGTGTTCTCCGTTTCGTGGGGTGATCGTCAGGTGCGGGAGTTCGCGGGTGCCGGTCGGTGCCGGTCGGGTGTCAGTGCGGGAGGATCTTGGACAGGAACGCCTTGGCGCGATCACTGCGGGGGGCGGTGAAGAAGGCCTCCGGCTCGCCCTCCTCCACGATCTCGCCCTGGTCCATGTAGACCACGCGGTCGCACACGTGGCGGGCGAAGCCCATCTCGTGGGTGACCACGAGCATGGTCATGCCCTGCTGGGCCAGTTCGGTCATCACGTCGAGCACCTCGTTGATGACCTCGGGGTCCAGGGCGGAGGTGGGCTCGTCGAACAGCAGCGCCTTGGGCTTCATCGCCAGTGCGCGGGCGATGGCCACGCGCTGCTGCTGGCCGCCGGAGAGCGCCGCGGGCAGGGAGTCCGCCTTGTCCGCCAGGCCCACGCGCTCCAGCAGCTCCCTGGCCTGGGCCTCGGCCTCGGCTTTGGGGACGCCGCGCACCTTGCGCGGACCCAGGGTGACGTTGTCGATCGCCTTGAGGTGGGGGAAGAGGTTGAAGCTCTGGAACACCATGCCGACGTCGGAGCGCAGGGCGGTCAGGGCCTTGCCCTCCTCGGGCAGGGGCTCGCCGTCGATCAGGATCTCGCCGTCGGTGATGGTCTCCAGGCGGTTCACGCAGCGGCACAGCGTGGACTTGCCGGAGCCGGAGGCGCCGATCAGGGCCACCACCTCGCCGCGGTGGATGTCCAGGTCGATGTCCTTCAGCGCCTGGAAGTCGCCGAAGAACTTGGTGACCCCGCGCACCGAGATCAGGGGCTCGCTCGACTGCCTGGCACGCGAGGGCTCACGCTGCTCCGCGGGGGCGCCGGGTGTGCTGCTGGTCTCTTCCATGCACCGAGAATGTCTGGTGCGACCGCCCACTGTCCAGCAAGCGGAATAGTTGTTTACATTTCGGAATGTATTTGTGACCGCCCGGCGCTCATGGGGGCGGGCGCCGCAGGGTCCTCCTGCGGCGCCCGGTCACCCGTCGATGCGATCGGCCGGCTGTCGCTCAGCCCTGGTAGCCGCGCTGGTACACGGCGTCGAAGGGCAGGTGGCTGGGCTGGCGGTGCTCGATGGAGCTGTCCACCACGGCCTTGGCGGTGCGCGCGGCCTCGAGCGGGGTGGCGCCCTTGGCCAGCTCGGCGGTGACGGCGGCAGCGAGCGTGCAGCCGGCGCCGTGGATGCGGTCCTCGCCGGTCTTGGGGCTGCGCAGCTCGACGGTCTGCTGGCCGTCGTAGAACACGTCCACCGCGTCCGCGCCCTCCAGCACCACGCCGCCCTTGGCGAGCACGACCACGTCGTAGGCGTCGTGGATGCGGCGGGCGGCCTCGGTGAGGTCCTCCACCGACTCGATGGCGTCCATGCCGGACAGCGCCAGCGCCTCGAAGTGGTTGGGGGTCACGAAGGTGGCCTTGGGCAGGATCTTCTCCTTGAGTGCGTTGTCGGTGTCCAGCGCGTGGCCGAACTCCTGCCCCTTGCAGATCAGCACCGGGTCCAGCACCACGTTGGTGAAGGAGTGCTCGGCCAGGGCGGCGGCCACGACGTCGATGGTGGCCGGGCTGCCCAGCATGCCGATCTTGACGGTGTCGATGTCGTGCACGCCCGTGCAGGCCTCGATCTGATCGGCGATCACCTGGGGCTCCACGGGCACGAAGCGGTGGTTCCAGTTGTCCTTCGGGTCCATCGAGACGATGCAGGTCAGCGCCGCGCAGCCGAAGGTGTCGAGCTGGTGGAACGTCTTGAGGTCGGTCTGTGCACCGGCGCCTCCGGTGGTCTCGGAGCCGGCGATGGCGAGGGCGACGTGAGTCATGTGTCCTTCCTGAACTGTGCTGCGGGTCCCGATCGTGCGAGCCCGCCGGTGATGGGTGTGCCGCGGGCTCCCAGGGCTCGGTGCCCGTTCCTGCGGCGATGGCCGCGCGCTCCCAGGGCCTCCCGTGTGCCGGGCGCCCGTCGCAGCAGCCGTGTCGCGCGCTCCCAGGGTCTCCCGTGTGCCGGGGACCCGTCGCAGCGACCGCAGTCCGATCCTACTCGGGTACAGTGCCGTGCGTGTCCAGGCCCGATGCCGTCACGGCCGAGGAGGCCGGCGCCCCACCCCGCCCGTCCCCGCATCGTGCCACCGTTGGCCCGCGCCCTGGGCGCGGTTCGGGCTCCTCCCCCCGTTCCCGCACCGGTGCCCTGGCCGCCGAGCACCTGCGGCCCACCCTGACGTTCCTCACCGTGGGCGGGCTGGTGTTCCTGTTCGACGCCGCGCTGTACAACCTGCTGGTGTTCTGGGACCCCGCGGAGGGATGGGGACAGGGGCTGATGCACGGCCACCCGCTGGCCGCCAAGCTGCTGACCATCGCGGTGGCCTCGTGCCTGACCTACCTGGGCAACCGCCTGTGGACCTTCGGGGACCGGCCCCGCCCCCACACGGCTCGCTCGATAGCGCTGTTCGTGCTGGTGAACCTGATCGCCGCGGGGCTGCAGCTGGGCTGCTTGGGCTTCTCCCGCTACGTGCTGGGCCTGGACTCGGTGCTGGCCGACAACGTCTCCGGGACCTTCATCGGGCAGATCGTCTCGACCACCTTCCGGTACGTGACCTACGGACGGTACGTGTTCCCCCGCGAGCGCTGACCTCGCTCTGACACACTCGGGCCATGGACACCTCCGGCCCCTGGACCCGCGCCTCCGGCGCCACCGGACTGCTCACCGACGGCATCGCCCGCCCCACGGTGTTCGCCCGCATCTCCGCCCGCGCCGCGCAGACGGGCGCGGCGAACCTGGGGCAGGGGTTCCCGGACACCGACCCGCCCCACAAGGTGGCCGAGGCCGCGATCGCAGCGATCCGAGCCGGCCACAACCAGTACCCGCCCGGGGCCGGCGAGCCCGTGCTGCGGGAGGCGATCGCGCTGCACCAGCAGCGCCGCTACGGACTCGACTGGGACCCTGCCGGGGAGGTGCTGGTGACAACCGGCGCCACGGAGGCGCTGGCGGCCACCGTGCTGGCGCTGGTGGAGCCGGGGGACGAGGTGGTCACCCTGGAGCCCTTCTACGACCAGTACGCGGCCCTGATCGCCCTGGCCGGCGGGGTGCACCGCACCGTCCCGCTGCGCATCGTGCCGGGTGCCGACGGGGACCTGGCCACCACGGTGGACGCCGCCGAGCTGCGCTCGGCCTTCGGTCCCCGCACCCGGATGGTGATCGTGAACTCGCCCCACAACCCCACCGGGGCGGTGCTGGATCGGGAGGTGCTGGTCGCGATCGTCGAGGAGGCGGTGCGGCACGACGCGCTGATCGTCACCGACGAGGTGTACGAGCACCTCACCTACGGTCCCGCCCACGTCCCGATCGCCACGCTTCCCGGGGCCCGTGAGCGCACCGTCTCGATCTCCTCGGCGGGCAAGACGTTCTCGGTGACGGGCTGGAAGATCGGCTGGGTCACCGCGCCCTCTCCCCTGGTCACCGCCATCACCGGGACCAAGCAGTGGCTCACCTACACCTCCGGGGCGCCCTTCCAGCCCGCGGTGGCGGTGGGCCTGCGCATGCCCGACGAGGCCATCGCCGGCATCGCGGATGACCTGCGAGAGCGTCGGGACCTGCTGGTGGCGGGGCTGCGCTCGGTGGGGTTCACCGTGGGGGTGCCGGAGGCCGGCTACTTCGTGGTGGCCGATGCCGCGGGCCTGGGCGAGCCCGATGCCGAGGCGCTGTGCGAGCGCCTGCCCACCGAGGCCGGGGTGGCCGCGATCCCCCTGACGGCGTTCTACCGGCCCGGCAGCGCAGAGTCCGCCGCGGCCGGCTCGCTGCTGCGCCTCGCGTTCTGCAAGGACCGCCCCACCATCGAACTGGCCCTGGAGCGCCTGGCCGACTGGTCCGGCCACTGATCACGGCACGCACCCGCCGATCCCTCCGACGGCCGCCACGCGGACGGCCCGCCCTCCCCGTGCGGGGTGGGCGGGCCGTCGGGCGTCACAGCAGGTGGGTCACTCGGCAGCGACCCACACCTCCTCACCGTCGAAGTCCAAGAGCACCGACACGTTGAACGAGCCCTTCTGGACGGCATCGGTGGGGATGGTGAAGGGGATGTTGAACTCACCGGTGCCGCCGTCGTACAGCTCTCCCACGTCCATCGCGTCGTTGGGGACCACGAGCGGAGCGGACATGTACGAGTTGCCGCTGTCGGCCACGTAGTTGGTGCTCAGCAGCAGCAGAGGCTCGACGCTGCCGGAACCGCGGTAGGTGAGCGTGACGGGAACCATGATGTGGACCTCGCCCTCGCCCGGATCCTCGTTGAACTGGTTCGTCTCCTTGATCTCTTCGGTGGCGTCCCAGTTCACGTTGCCGAAGCTGATCTCCAGCTCGCCCTCCTCGGTATCGGGGAGGACGAAGGTCTCACCGGCCCCGTAGGGGTTCTCACGCGTGCCCTTGTCACCGTCGCCGGCAGGCTCGGTGGTGTCGTCCCCACCCTCGGGCTCGGTGGTGTCATCCCCACCCTCGGGCTCGGTGGTGCCGTCCGGATCGGGTGTCTCCTCCTGGGTGGTGGTCGTGTCACCGCCACCCGTGGGCGGATCCTCCTCGCCACCACGGGTGAACAGGAAGATGCCGCCGCCGATGATGCCCGCGATGAGGGCCAGCACGGCACAGCCGGCGCAGATCAGCAGGGGCAGCTTGGAGCCGGACTTCTTCTCGCCCTGCTGCGGGGCGGCTCCCTGCGCACCGTCCCCGTAGGACGGTGCGTAGCCGGAGTTCGGCGAGCCCTGGCCGTAGTCCGAGTAGCCGGCGTTGGGGGAGGGCTGGCCATAGGCGTCCTGGCCGTAGCCCCCCTGGCCGTAGGCGTCCTGCCCGTACCCGGCGTTCGGCGAGGGCTGGCCGTAGCCGTCCTGGCCATTGCCCTGGGGTTGCCCGTAGGGATCGCCGGACTGCTGACCCCATCCGTTCTGCGGTGGCTGCGACATGTTCTCTCACCCGGCGCTGTAGCACAGCGCCGTACCCCTCTCACGACACGACGGTATGTCGGGCCCGTCGCCCGACACGCATATGGTAAGTGTCCCGAAACACGTTCTCGGCCGCAGAATGTCGCTTTCCGATCACGAATCGGTGCCGGAGCCGAACCGGTTCCCATGAAAGGTGCGGCCGGCACCGCTCAGGGCCGCCCCGCTGCTGTCCAGGTAGGGGGTGATACCGCCCCGGTGCCGCGGGAAGCCCGCCCCCAGGATCAGCGCGAGGTCCACGTCCTCCACGCGCTCGACCACATCGGCGTCGAGCATCAGGGCGATCTCCTCCGCGAGCCCCTCCAGCACGCGATCCAACAGGGCCTCCCCCACGGGAGCCTGCGCAGAACCGGTGCCGTCGGGAGCGAACACCTCCGCCACCACCGGGGACACCTCGGGCTGGACGCTGCCTCGGCGGGACTCGGTGAACCGCACCTTCCGCTCCACCATGGCCGAGAGCCCCGGGGATGCGTGGAAGCGGTCGCCCAGCTCCTGGACCAGCACCTTCCCGACATGGTCGGCGACCGCGTGACCCACCAGGTCCAGCAGGGCCAGCGGGCGCATGGGCAGGCCCAGCGGGTCCAAGGAGGTGTTCACCTCGACCGGATCGGCGCCGGCGTCGAGGGAGGCCAGCACCTCGCCGAGCACGCGGAACAGCAGGCGGTTGACGATGAAGCCGGGCGCGTCGGCGCTGCGCACGGCGAACTTGCGCAGGCGGCGCACCACCTCGAGACCGGTGGCCAGGGTGGCCTCGTCGGTGGCGTCGGTGTGGATCACCTCCACCAGCGGCATCTTCGCGACGGGGTTGAAGAAGTGCAGGCCGACCACGCGCTGCGGGTGCTGGAGATCCGCGGCCATGGCGCTGACCGAGAGCGAGGAGGTGTTGGTGACGAGCAGCGCCTCGGGATCCAGCACGCCCTCGAGCTCGCCGAACACGGACTTCTTGATCGCGAGGACCTCGGGGACGGCCTCGAGCACCAGGTCGCAGCCGGCGAGGTCGGCCACGTCGGTGGTGGCGTCCAGCAGCTCCGCGATCCGGGTGGCGGTGGTCTCGTCGAGGCTGCCGCGGGCGGCCGTCTGGGCGATGACCTCACGCGCGGCGGCCAGGCCCTTCTGGGTGATCCCCTGGTCAAGGTCCCGCATGATCACCGGGACCTGCAGGCCCAGGGCGAGCTGGGCGGCGATCTGAGCAGCCATCAGGCCCGCCCCGGCCACGCCGACGCGGGTGATCTCCCGGGCGCCCTCGACGGGGGTGCGGCCGGGCTTGCCGCGGCGCAGCATCTCGGCGGAGTACAGCGAAGCCTTGGCTCCGTCGGAGCGCACCAGCTGCCCGAGGGCCGCGGATTCGCGTGCGAGCGCATCGGTCAGCTCGCTGCCGGGCAGCTGCTGGAGCAGTTCGAGAGCGCGGGCCGCGGCGGGGGCGCCCTGGGCCTCCATCCGGGCGGCCCAGGCGCGGCGGGTCTCGCCGGTGGGCAGGGGTGCGTCCAGGGCATCATGCAGGGCCTCGGCCTCCGGGGAGTCCTCACCGGGCAGGGGATCGGGCCGGTCCTGCCAGGGCGAGGAGCCACCGGCGGCATCGGCGCGGGCCGCGACGATCGCCGCGAACTCCTCGAGTGCGGCCGGGAGGTCCTCGGCGAGCGCATCCACCAGGCCCGTCTCGGCGGCCTGCTCGGCGCTCAACAGGCGGTCGCGGGTGGGGTCCTCGAGGATCATCCGCACCGCGGTCTCGGGGCCGACGACGGACTGCAGCAGCGTGGTGCCGCCCCAGCCGGGCAGGATGCCCAGCCCCGTCTCGGGCACGCCGATGCCGCGGGCGCCGGGGACGGCGGTGCGCACATCGGCCATCAGGGCCACCTCGAGGCCGCCGCCGGGGGCCGCGCCGCCCAGGTGGGCGAGGATCGGGACGGGGCTGGTGCGCACGCGGACCTGCAGCTCGTGGGCGGCGCGGGTCATCTCCTCGACGCGGTCCACGGCGGAGGGGTCGGCGAACATCGAGAGGTCCGCGCCGGCCAGGAACACCTTCCCGGTGCCGGTGAGGGCGATCGCGCCCACCTCCCCTGCCTCGGCGCGGTCCAGGGCGGCGTTGATGGCACCGGTGACGGCCTGGATCGACTGCGGGCCCAGGGTGGCCGGGCGCCGCTCCTCCCCCTCCGGCGGCGCGAAGGTCAGCACCGCAACGGTGCCGAGAGCGGAATGCTCGACGTCCTCGGTGATCACCCGGGTGATGTGTTCGGTGTAGCTGCTCATCGGGGGCCTTTCGCGTTCTCGTCGTCGAGGGCGGGGGCGCAGGGAACGGAGGATTCCTGATACCGCCGGTTTCAGGAACAGCATGCCCGAGGGGGCCGGACCGTGTCCACCGCGGTTACCCGGAGGAAGAGGAGTTCTCCCCATCGCGCCAGCCCACGGGGCGTGTCTACCGTGTGGGATCAGGCTGCGCCGACGGCCCGACGGACGGCTCGTCACCGGGCGCACGACTGCGATCGAGAGGATGTGAGGACATGGGACGCACGACTATCATCAGGAACCGACGGGCCCGCACCGCGTTGCTGGTTCCGTTGGCGGGACTGGCACTGGTGGTCTCCGGCTGCGGGCTGCTGGGCCAGGAGGACCCGCCGCAGGAGCCGCCGGCCGTCGAGCAGCCGGAGGGGGACGAGCAGGAGCCCTCGGACGCCGGCGGTGAGGAGCCCGCCGAGGACGACGCCCAGGAGCCGTCGGACGCCGGCGGCGCAACGGACGACCAGGCCGGCGGAGCCACCGACACCGAGCTCGCCGCCCCGGGAACCGAGGTGCCGGTGGGCGAGGCCGCCACCATCCACGTGCAGGTGCTCGAGGAGGGCGAGGAGTACTACGGCTACGGCGTCGTCTCCACCACGGTCACCGAGATCGTCGAGGGCGATCCGGCGATCATCGAGCAGTTCGACGAGGACGACCAGGCCGACCTCGAGGGCATGACCCCGTGGTACGTGAAGGCCGAGCACGAGATCCTGAGCTTCGAGGGCGATCCGAACGCGGACATGACGCCGTCGCTGGAGGTGCAGGACGCCGAGGGCAACAGGCTCACCGTGGGCATCTCCTTCGGCGGCAATCTCGACGACGACTGCGATCTGCAGCTGTTCGACCAGGCCGAGCCCGGCGCGACGGCCTCCACTTGCGACGTGGTGTTCACCGACGGTGAGCCGCCGGCCCGGGTGGCCTGGGAGGGCGACGACAAGGCCGACGGGGACGACAACCCCTACGAGGACGCCCCGGTGGTGTGGGTCAACGAGGGCTGAGCCCCGCTGAGTGCCCCCCGGCCGGGAGGGGGTTCGGAACCAGGCCGAGGACCGGCTCGTACAGGGCGTGGTCGGTCTCGGCGCGGATCCACAGCTCCTCCGGCACGGCGACGGCCCGCTCGCCGCGGTAGGAGACCTCGGCCTCCAGCACCACCAGCTGGTAGCCCTGCTGGATGACGTCCTCGCCTTTCGCCAGGGGCACCGCGGGGTCGAGCTCGATGCCGGTGGCGTGCACGCTGATGGTGCCGCCATCCAGAGTGGGCCAGGTGAAGGTGTGCTCCCCGACCAGACGAGCCCCCGATATCGCATTGCGACCTGCGATCTTCGGGGGCTCGTCGGCGCGCGCGGGCTCAGACGCGCGGCTTCGTGAACAGGTACCACTGGCCGTCGTGCGGATCGGACGTCGGCCCGCGCTGGGCGATCGCGTGCCAGGTGCCGTTGCCGCCCTCGGGCGCCCCGGTGACCGTGCAGGTGGCGGTGACGCCGCCCTCGGCCATCTCGCAGGTGGCGGCCATGTCGGGGTCGGGCGCGCCGTCGGACGCGATCGCGAAGTTGACGGAGCCCACCAGTGCATCGGCCACTTCCTCCCCGGAGATCTCGGCGGGGACGGGGGTCGAGACCTTGCCGAATCCGATCTCGACCTCGGTGGACACGGAGAAGTCCGTGGGACCTGCCGCATCGGCGTACATCAGCAGGGCCGGGTTCCCGAACCCTGCCGAGACCACCCGCACGGTGAGCTCGAGCTGGTTGCCGGTGGGCTCGGCCCGCTCGTCGTGCTCGGTGATGGTGCAGGTGGCCGCGTCGCCGCCGATCACGGCCTCGCCCTGGCAGGAGCCCCCGTTGGAGCCGATGAACTCGGTCCTCTCGAGCTCCCCGGCGCTCATCCGGCCGCGCTCCCCGAGTTCCTGGTAGAGGTTCTGGTACACGAAGTAGGAGACTCCGTCGGTCTCCGGCATCTGCTCGGCGCTCACGGTGCCGGCCCAGTCGGCGGGGGCTGACCCCTTCGGGTCGCTCGTCTCGTCCGAGGGCTGCTCATCGGTGGCCCCGGTCGATGTCTCCGTGGTCTCCTCACCTGGCTCGGTGGGATCCTCGGCGGGCTCCGCTGGCCCCTGCGCTGCCGGGGCGTCGTCGCCCCGGGGCGCTCCGGCGGGCTCCTCGACGCCATCGGTGCAGGCGATCAGCAGGGCGCCGGCGGCGACGACGGAGAACGCGCTTGCGCTGAGGCGTGCGACGGAGCGGCGGTGGATGGTGCTGTGCATGGTGGTTCGGTCCCCCCGGGATCAGGCCGTCCGTCAGCCCATCGCTGCGAGGTCCGGCCAGGGCTCAGACTTGACTCTGGCCATGCCGAAACTTTACGAAGTCTTTACCTTTATGGGTGGGGGTGACACATCACGGATCGGTCACGGATGTGAGCGGCGACGGGGCTTCAGACGCTCGCACCTTGAGAACCCAGCTCCCACCCACCGATGAGCGCTCCTCGTACCAGGACCCGATCCCCTTCGGAAGGGTAGAACCGCATGGTGCGTCCGGTTCCGGAAGCAGGGAGAAGCTCTAGGATCCCGCCGTCGATCATCAAGGATGCCCCACCCCCGTCATGCGCGAGGAGCTCGGTGAGCGTGCCGTCCGCAGACAGCAGGTCGACGGTGACGGGCCCCTCGACCTGGAACTCCGCACGGTACGGACCGGACAGCTCCATCCGGGACCGCCCGCCCCCTGCCTGATCGATCAGAAGAGGCGCGCCGCGAAGCGCGGTCAGCTCGGGAGGAAACCCGGTGACGAGTCGGTCCCCCTCCACGGAGAGCACGCGGGGGAAGGTGAGGCATCCTGCCCATCCCTGGGCATCGGTCTGCGCTTGTGTGCGCGACAGGGCCTCCCAGGACCAGCCCCACAGCAGCACTCGGTCCCGCTCCGCGTCCACCACTGCCTGGGGCGCATAGAAGTCCGGGCCCTCATCCACGCGCCCACCGCTGCGAGCGTGGAAGCGCGGGCACCCGCGACCGTCGGCCTCGAGCTCACCCAGCAGGTAGTTCACCTGGACAGTGGAGCGGGCCACCACCTCGGGCCGGTACCAGAGCGAGAGCATCAGCACCCACTGCTGGCCCACCCGCACCAACTGGGGGCACTCCCACAGCTCGGCCGGGGCGTGCTCGGCCGCCACGGGATCATCCCCGCGCAGCAGTTCGCCCACGTACTCCCACTGCTCCAGATCATCACAGCTGAACAGCAGGATCACGGGAGTCACGCCGCTCTCACCCCGCACCCCGGCGCCCTGGATCGCCCAGCGCCGCCCCTCGAACTCGAACACGAACGGATCCCGCACCCCGATCAGGCCCGGGATCGGGGGCACCTCGGCGACCACGCGGCCCGGGTCCACGAGCTGTTCCAGGGCTCGGTCGGCCCGCGCCACCAGCACACGCGAGAAGGCGTTGTCACCCTGACCGTCGACCCCTGAGTACACCAGGGTCGGCACACCGGCCGGATCCATCCGCCGATCCAGGAGCCCCACACCGCTCCAGCAGCCGTCGGCATCGGCTTCGCCGTCCCGTGGAACGGGCCCCAGCGGCTCCGGGCGCCAATGCGCAAGGTCCGCCGAGGACATGTGTCCCCAGTGGATCCTCTCGTGACGGGCGGAATGGGGGTTGTACTGGAAATACACGTGCCAGCGACCGTCCACGCGCATGATGCCGTTGGGGTCGTTGATCCACCCCCGGGGGTGGGTGCGGTGCAGGGCGGGGAAGTGAAGGGCGCTGGTCAAGCCGGGAACTCCTGGTCGTCGAGGTTCGTGGGGAATGGTCATTTCGAGGCGCCTGCGGTGAGGCCCTCGCGCAGGTAGCGCTGGCCGAACAAGAACACCACCACGGCCGGGATCATCGAGAGGATCACGCCGGCCAGCACGATCGAGATCGAACCGGTGCCCAGGTTGCCCTGAAGGGTCACCAGGCCCAGCGGGAGGGTGTAGTTCTCCTCGGAGATCATGAAGATCAGCGGACGGAAGAACTCGTTCCAGTGGAAGTTGAACGCCAGTACCCCCACGATCGCCATTCCGGGCAGCGCGAGCGGCGCATAGATGGAGAAGAAGGTGCGCCAGGGGCTGGCACCGTCGATCGCGGCTGCCTCGCCCAGGTCCAGCGGCAGGCCCAGGAAGTACTGGCGCATCAGGAAGGTGCCGAAGGCGGTGGGGATGGCCGGGAGGATCAGCGCCAGCAGGGTATCCGACAGTCCCAGCCCGCGGATGATCATGAACACCGGCACGATGGTCACTGAACTCTTGACCATCCTGGGAAGTCTTCTTTGCAGAGTCTCCTCATCTGCGGCCCTCCGGATCCCTCCGGTGATTGCGGCCGACAGCGGCAGCGCCCCGCCTCAGCTCAGCCCGTAGTGCTCGAAGAAGTGACCGAAGGTGACTCTCTCCACCTGGTCGGCGTACTCGGGCCCGAGCAGTGCTTTCGGGGCGAGCGTGGAGCCGTCGGACCCGTTCGCGGTCACGTGGACCTCCCGGTTCCCCTCCCCCTCGTCCATCTCGAAGACGTACTCGGTGACCACGCGCCATGCAGGATCGAGGGCGTCGAGGAGCTCGTCCTCACCGGCATCGAAGTGGATGTCGCCCGAGAGGCCCGTGCGGAGCCCACCACCGCCGGTGCGGCCGATGTCGGAGCTGGTGACACCCGAGACAGCTTCCACCTCACTGTTCAGCCGCTCCTTCTCCGAGGGGCCGAGCCGGCCGCACCCTGCCAGGGCGGCGACGAGCCCCGAGAGCCCTCCTGCCATCACCGTCCGCCTCCTCATGCCTCGCCGCCCTTCGCAAGTCCGCGCACGGTGCGAGCCTAACCGGTGCGGGTCGTGACGTCGTGGCCGAGCCGCGGGGTGGGGACAACTCCCCATGGTCATCACGCATCGGGCTCTCTAGGCTCCAAGAGCACAGACCGCCTTCCTGAGGGGGACCCGATGGCTGTGTTCACCGCTTCTCTCGACAGCGCACTGGTGCGTGAGACGGCCGCACAGGCACGCGCCGACGGCGCGGACCTCAATCCGCTGTGGCAGACCATGATCATCGTGCCCGATGCCCCCTCCCCCGGAGCGGCCGAGCACGATCCTGAGCATGCGGCGCTCCTCCGGCGTGCTCTGACTGCACCGTGCGTCGCCGCGATCGCCGTGACCCCCGCCGACGGCCCGCGCACCGAGCTGCAGATCTCCGTCGATGCCGAGGGCGCCGTCGTCTGCGCCCGGCGAGGCGACGGAGCGGCTGGCTGGTCGCCGGTGGACGCGGAGGCGCTCCCCGAGATCGTCATATCGATGGCCCCTCCGGGATCCCGGCTGGCGGCCCCGGCGTCGATGACCACCCGCTCGAAGGCCACTCGTCTGCAGCTGAGCAGTGCACAGGTCGAGCAGATCCGCAGCGCCGTCGAGCACGGCGACACCGCCGACAGCGCCATCGCTGCGCTCCCGGATCTCGATCCGGGTCTGCGCGATGCGCTGACCAGCACGGGTGATCGGGCGAGCCTCGCGATCCATCTCATCCCGCCCGCCCCGGAGGAGAGCGTGACCCTCCTGCGCCGGTGGACCAGCGGGGAGCGGGGTCTCTACAGCGCCGACGGTCCGGCCGGCCCCCTCGCCGGGGTGCACCCGGTCGAGGACGGGGACTTCTTCGGCACCGTGATCCCGCTGCTGCAGGAGGGCACGCGGATCGCCCGGGCGCACTCGACGGCGGGAGGTGCGGCATGAGCGGCTTCCTGGGGATGGATCCGGGGCAGGCGCGCACCCACGCCGAGCACCTGCGCACCGAATCCCAGCGGGTCGAGGAGCTCCATGCCGAGATCGACGCGTTCGTGCAGGGCGTCGACTGGGTGGGACCGGACCGCGAGGGCTTCGTCCAGGAATGGGCCGGTCGGGTCGGTCCGCAGGTCAGCTCGCTGAGCGAGCGCCTCCAGGGGCTCGGCTTCGACCTGGAGGCGGAGGCCGACCAGCAGGATGCGGCCTCGGAGCCCGGCGGCGACGGCAGCGGTGACCCCGAGAGCCTGCTGCCCGAGGACGTCACCGACTTCCTGGACCGGCTCGACGAGGGCATCCGCGGGCTGCCCGAGGGGCTCCAGCGCCTGCTCCCCGACACCCCCTGGGCGGAGATGATCGCGGGTGGCGTCGTCGACCTCGCTGAAGGGGCCGAGGGCTTCCTCGAGGGCGGACGCGACACCCTGAAGGGGCTGCCCGGACCGCTCGGCGACCTCTTCGACGGCCTGCCCGACGGGGACATCGAGATCCTCGACGAGCGATCCGAGATCGAGCTCGGCGAGGAGCCCCGCCACGTGCAGGACAGCGAAGCCCCGCAGGATCTGGCCGACCTCGTCCTCGACAACGACGAGACCCGCCGCGACATCACGACCGTGCCGCCGGGTGGAGAGTACGACCCCGAGGATTCGGCACAGATCCGGATCCAGACCATCCAGGGTGCCGACGGCACCGAGCGGTACATCGTGCACGTGCCACCGACCCAGGGTGCGGACCTGTGGTCGGAGGAGGGCGGTCTCCCGGGGACCCTCGAGGGATGGAACGGGCAGGGCCAGCCCTTCGGCTGGGCCAACAACATCTACGCGATGGCGGGACGGGAGAATGCCGGGGCGAACGCCGTGACGGCCGCGATGGAGGAGGCCGGGATCCCCCCGGGCTCGGACGTCGCCTTCGTGGCGCACTCCCAGGGCGGCCTGGTCGCCGCGCAGTTGGCCGACGATCCCGCCTTCAACTCCTCCACCGGCGCCGCGGGCACCTACAACGTCACCGACATCCTGTCCGTCGGCTCCCCGGTGCAGACCTACACCCCGGCGCAGAGCTCCACCGATGTGGTCAACGTCCAGCACGTCCAGAACGAGGGGACCGACGGGGACTTCGTCCCCACGCTCGATCTCGAGGGGCGCTCCTTCCGTCATCCCGGCGGCAATCCGGCGGAGAACGTGCAGGACGTGCACATGCAGACTCCGCACGAGAACCCGGACTTCCCGCAGCCGGACGCGGCCCACAACGCGCATGAGTCGGTGCACCGCAGTCGCGACGGCTCCTACTCGGATACGTCCGGCTACTACGGCACTCTCACCCAGCATCCCGACCATCCGACCCTGGCGGACAAGGCGGATCGCATGGACGGTCTGTACATCGGCGAGGACGTCACACTCACCGAGGACGTGGTCATCGATGCCCGCCGGATCTGACGCGATCCGGCCCCCTCGGAGCGCTCAGATCAGACCGTAGTGCTCGAAGAAGTCTCCGAAGTGCACGGCCGCGTCCTGGTCGGCATACTCGGAGCCCAGCAGCTCTTTCGGCGCGACGGTGGAGCCATCTGCCCCGTGGGCGACCACCAGGACTCTGCGCATCTCGAACCCGTCGTCGAGCTCGAAGACGTACTCGGTCACCTCCCGCCACACTGGATCCAGGGCCTCCAGAAGCTGATCCTGCCCGACGTCGAAGTGGATGTCTCCGCGCAGGCTGGTGCGCATGGTCCCGCCGCCGCTGGTCTCCATCTCCGAGGAGGTCACATGCTCGAACTCCTCCACCGGGTCGTTCAACGAGTCCGTGCGCGACGGCAGCAGGCGCCCGCAGCCCACAAGTGCGGCCACCATGCCCGCAAGCCCTCCAGCCATCAGCACTCGCCTCCGCATCCGCTCCGCCTCTCCTGATCCCACCGCTGCGATTGCTCCAGCATCGCAGATCCTGCCTGCTCCCTCACCGTCGCCGCGTCTCCCCGGTCCGCCCGCTGAGCTCCAGGCCCCGGCGTCCTGCGCGCTCAGCGCTCCGCGAGGTGCAGCGGCTCACCGGCGATGGCGCTCCTGCAGGGACGCGGCCTCAGCCCTCGAGGGTGATCAGCTGCTTCCCGCCGGGCGCGACGATCCGCACCTCGGGGCCGAAGGTCGCGTTCTGCACCTCGTGCGCGAACACGTCGGAGGAGACCATCGCGGCGAGGACACCGGCGCCGCCCGCGCGGAAGAGGAACAGCTGCGTGGAGGACTGGTAGTACTTCCCAGTGAGCAGCTTCGTGCCGGCCGCCTCGTTGACGCGTTCTGCGGGGGTGGCCTCCGGGAACACCATCAGCTCGTCGAACTCCACGTCGACCACGTCGGCGAGAGCACGCTCACCACCGCCCTCCCACAGAGGACCGATCGCGTCGTCGATCGCCTTTCCCGAGGTCAGCTCCATGACACCTTCTCCTTCACCCGCAGGTTGTGTGAGCCCGCATCCGGTCACCACGCTCATGGTGAGCAGGAGCGCCGCTCGCCGCGTCAGGGTCTTGGTCCCGACGTCCGTCCGTTGCATCAGCTGGTCTGCCTCTCCAGCGGATGGTCGGAGACGACCTGCGTGATCGCTGTCTGCCCTCGCGTCAAGGCGGTCGCGCAGCCGCGCACTGCCTCTGTGTCCTGTCCGAGAAAGTTCATGCCCCGCCCCGTCACTCGAGTCATCGTCTCTCGGCGCCGACGCTAGCCCGTGCTGACAGGGGAGGCGATGGGGAGCACTCCCCATCGCCTCCCGAGTCACGGAACTTCGACGATCACGCGAACGCGCTGGTCCCGGTGATCGACCGGCCGACGATCAGCGACTGCATCGTGTCGGTCCCCTCGTAGGTGTGCAGCGCCTCGATGTCGGCCATGTGGCGGATCACCTGGTTCTCCAGCAGGATCCCGCTGCCGCCGAGGAGGTCGCGGGCGTCGGCCGCGATGGCGCGGGCCGAGCGGGTGCAGAACACCTTGGCGAGCGAGGCCTGCTCGGGCCGCAGGCTGCCGGCCGATTCCAGGTCCGCCAGGCGCCGGCAGTGCAGCTGCATGGAGGTGAGGGTGGCGAGCATGTCCGTCAGACGCACCTGGACGTGCTGGGCCTTGGCCAGAGGGCGTCCGAACTGCACGCGGGTGCGAGCGTGCTCGAGGGCGGCCTCGTAGCAGGCCACGGCGTGGCCGAGCGCTCCCCAGGCCACCCCGGCGCGGGTAGCGAACAGCACCCGGGACGTGTCCTTGAAGGAACGGGCCCCGGGCAGGCGCGCATCCAGCGGCACGCGCACGTCGGCCAGATGGATGTGGGCCTGGTGGATGGCGCGCAGGGACACTTTGCCGCGGATCACCTGCGCCTCGTAGCCGGGCAGGGACTGCTCGACCAGGAAGCCGGAGACCTGGCCGTGCAGGGCATCGTCGGAGGGGTCGTCCACCCGCGCCCACACCACGGTGAGGTGGCCGTCGGCCCCGTTGCCGATCCAGCGCTTCTGGCCGCTGATCACCCACTGCTCGCCGTCACGACGGGCGGTGGTCTCCAGGGACACGGAGTCGGAGCCGTGGTCGGGCTCGGTCAGGGCGAAGGCGGCGAAGGCCTGCCCGGTCACCACGGGCTCCACCCAGCGCTGCTTCTGCTCCTCGGAGCCCAGCAGCACGATCGAGCGCAGGGCGAGCCCGCCCTGGACGCCCACCATGGTGCCCACGGAGCCGTCCAGGCGGGACAGCTCCATGGTGACCAGGCCGGTGGCGAGGGGGCTGAGGCGGCGGTGGCCGGGGATGTCCATGCCGTCGGTGAACAGGTCCAGCTCGCCCAGGCGGGCGATGAGGTCGGTCGGGTACTCGCCGCGGTCCCAGCACTCGTCGATACGGGGCAGCACCTCGGGGGCGAAGGAGCGGGCCACCCGCCAGGCCTCGAGATCCTCGCGGTCGACGTCCTGGAACAGGGCGTAGTGGTCGGCGGTGCGGGGAAGCAGGGCCTCGGCGGTGCTCGCCTCGGCGTCGGGCAGGGAGATCACGGGGCCGGGGCCGGCGGCGGTCTTAGCGGGGTCCGGGGCGTCAGGGGCATCAGCGATCTCGGTGGTGGTCATCAGTTCATCCTCTCGATGATGAGGGCCATGCCCTGTCCGCCTCCGACGCACAGGGTGGCCAGGCCCAGCTCGCCGTCTCGCGCGCGCAGGCCGTTGATCAGGGTCGTGGTCATGCGGGCGCCGGTGGAGCCCCAGGGATGGCCCAGCGCGATGGCGCCGCCGTGGACGTTGAGCCTGTCGTGGTCGATGCCGAGGTCCTCTGCCGCCGGGATCACCTGGGCGGCGAAGGCCTCGTTGAACTCGACCAGGTCGATGTCGTCGATGGTGAGGCCGGCCAGCGCCAGTGCGCGGCGGGTCGACCCCACCGGGCCCAGGCCCATGATCTCGGGGCTGAGGCCGGAGACGCCGGTGGCCAGGATGCGGGCCAGCGGGGTGATGCCGAGCTCCTCGGCGCGGTCTCGGTCCATCACCACCAGCGCGGCAGCCCCGTCGGAAAGCGGGCAGCAGTTGCCGGCGGTGACGGTGCCGTCGGGCCGGAACACGGGGTCGAGCCCCGCCACGGCCTCGAGGGTGACCCCGGAGCGCGGGGAGTCGTCCGTGGTGATCTGGGTGCCGTCGGGGGTGGTGACGGGGGTGATGTCGAGGTCGAAGAATCCTGCCTCGCGGGCGGCCTCGGCACGGTTCTGGGAGCGCACTGCGTACTCGTCCTGCGCCTGGCGGCTGATGCCGCGCAGCTCGGCGACGTTCTCGGCGGTCTGGCCCATCAGGATGTACGGGTCGGGCAGCTCGCCGTCCTCGCGCGGGTCGTGCCAGGGGGCGGGGATCTGGCGGGTCGCACGGCGCTCGGTGCGCTCCCAGGCCTGCTGGTACATCGGGTCGCGCAACTCGTCGTCGATGAACTTCCCGGGCACCATGGTCAGCGACTCGACGCCGGCGGAGACCACGGCCCTGGCCTCGCCGGAGAGCACGGCGTGGAAGGCGTTGCGGGTGGTCTGGATGCTGGAGGCGCAGAAGCGGTTGACGGTGCTGCCGGGCACGGTGTCCAGGCCCAGGCGCACCGCGACGATGCGGGCCAGGTTGGCGCCCTGGATCCCCTCGGGCAGGCCCACGCCCAGCTGCACGTCATCGAGGGTGGAGGGGTCCAGCTCGGGCACCTGGTCCAGGGCGGCGCGGACCATCTGGGCGGCGAGGTCGTCGGGGCGGACGTCCTTGAGCGAGCCCTTGCGGGCGCGGCCGATGGGGGAACGGGCGGCGGCGACGATCACGGCCTCGGGCACGGCTTCTCCTTCGATGTCGGTGCTCGGCGTGGGCGCGGTCGAGCGGCGCCCACTGTTCTTGATACTACGGGTTGCAGTTACTTTGTGGGAAGTCCAGGACTCGACCACTCCGGGCCGCGCGCCGGCGGCACCGGGCGAGATGCCTACGATCAGGGAATGACCGCGCCCGGCTTCACCATCGACACCCCGCGCCTCGAGGACGCCCCGGCCATCGCCCGCGTGCACGTGGAGAGCTGGCGGGACGCCTACGCCCGTCTGCTGGAGGACCACGAGCACTGGTTCGGCGCCCCCGCCCTGGAGATCGCCCGGGCGATCAGGGAGGGTCTCGGCGCGCACCATCATGGGAAGGACTCACAGCCATGAACGCCCAGGACCCCTCCACCCGCCTGGCCGCCGAGCGCATGCCGTACCGCACCGGTCGCCTCGCCGATGAGGCCGCCCCCGATCCCCTGGCCCTGTTCGACGCCTGGATGGCCGAGGCCTTCGAACGGCGCGACAGCCACGGCGATCTACCCGAGCCCACCGCCGTGGTGCTGTCTACCATCAGCACCGATGCCGACGACCGGGCCCGCCCCCGTTCGCGGACCGTGCTGCTGAAGGCCCGGGACCGGCGCGGCTTCGTCGTGTACACCAACCTCGACTCGGACAAGGGCCGTGAGGTCGCTGCCTCCCCCGTGGCGTCCCTGCTGCTGCCGTGGTTCCCGCTGCAGCGCCAGGTGCGGATCGAGGGGCAGGTCGAGCAGGTCGACGCGGAGGAGGCCGATGCCTACTTCGCCTCCCGTCCCCGAGGCTCGCAGATCGGCGCCTGGGCGTCCCGGCAGTCACGGCCCGTGGCCTCCCGTGAGGTGCTTGAGGAGCAGTACGCCGAGGCCCAGGCGCGGTTCGAGGGCGGGCAGGTGCCGCGCCCGAGGCACTGGGGCGGGCTGCGCATCGTGCCGGATCGCATCGAGTTCTGGCAGGGCCGGGAGAACCGTCTGCACGACAGGATCGTGTACCGCAGGCCGGGCGGGCCTGACGGCGGCGGCTGGCAGCGCGAGCGCCTCCAGCCCTGAGCAGGGCCGGAGGCGCGGGTGGCTCCCTGACGGCTCGGGGCGGCACCGCCGTCAGCCGCGCACGGGTCGCAGCAGGCGCATGGCGTTGACGATCACCAGCAGCACGCTGGCCTCGTGCACCAGCATCCCCAGGGACATGGTGACCCCTCCCAGCAGCACACCCAGCAGCAGCATCCCCACAGTGGCCAGGGCGATCACTATGTTCTGTCGCATCACCGCAACGGTGCGGCGGGCCAGTCGCAGCGACTGCGCCAGGGCCGGCAGCGAGTCCCGCATCAGCGCGATGTCGCTGGTCTCGATGGCCACCGCACTTCCGGCGGCCCCCATCGAGACGCCGATGTCGGCCGAGGCCAGTGCGGGGGCGTCGTTGACTCCGTCGCCCACCATCGCCACGGTGCGGCCGCGCGCCTGCAGCGCCGCGATCTGATCGAGCTTGCCCTCGGGCAGCAGACCGGCGTGCACGGTGTCGATGCCCACCTCCGCGGCCACGGCCTGAGCCACGCGGGGCTGGTCGCCGGTGAGCATCACGACCTCGCGCACTCCTGCGCGGCGCAGGGCGGTGATCGCGTCGGCGGCCTCGGCCCGCGGGGTGTCGGCCAGTCCGATCACGCCCAGCACCGTCTCGTCGAGGGTGACGATCATCGGGGTGCGGCCGCGCCGCGCGGTCTCGTCGGCCAGGTCGATCGCCTCTCGCCGCTCGGAGCTGCCCCCGATGTCGGACTCGTGCAGCATCGCCTGGCTGCCCACGGTGATCGCATGGCCGCCGTGGCGGGCCAGCACACCGCGCCCCACCACCGCGTCGGCCTGTTCGGGGATCTGCCCCAGGTCCAGGCCCTCCGCACGGGCGGCCCGGACCACGGGGGCGGCCAGGGGGTGGTCGCTGGTGAGCTCGGCGCGGGCGGCCCACAGCAGCACCTCCTCGCGGGTGCGTCCCGGCAGTGGGAGCACGTCGGTGAGCACGGGCCGCCCGGTGGTGAGGGTGCCGGTCTTGTCCAGGGCCACGGTGTCGATCCGGGCGGAGGTCTCCAGGTGCTCGCCGCCCTTGATCAGCATGCCGTCGCGCGCACCGCGGCCGATGCCCGCCACGATCGCGACCGGGATGGAGATCACCAGCGCGCCGGGGCAGGAGATCACCAGCAGCGTGAGCGCCAGTTCAACATCCCCGGTGAGCACCCCGAACACCACGGACAGCACGATGATCGCCGGGGTGTACCAGCGGGCGAAGCGGTCCATGAAGGCCTGCGTGGGGGCCTTGGCGTCCTGCGCCTCCTCCACCCGGCGGATGATGCGGGCCAGCGTGGTGTCCGCGCCGATGCCCTCGGCGAGCACGGTGAGCAGTCCACCGGTGGCGACGGTGCCGGCGTAGACGGGGTCCCCCTCGGACTTCTCGGCAGGAACGGACTCGCCGGTGATGCCGGCCTCGTCGATCGCGCCGCGGCCGGCCAGGACGTGCCCGTCCACGGGCACCCTGGTGCCGGGGCGCACCAGCACCTGCTCCCCCTGCCGCACCTCGGTGGCGGCGATGGTCTGCTCGGTGCCGTCCCGCAGCACCACGGCCTGCTCCGGGGCGGTGCTCACCAGGTCGGTGAGGGCCCGACGGGTGCGCTGCAGGGTGCCCTTCTCCAGGGCGTGGCCGATGGCGAACAGGGTGGTGACAGCCGCCGCCTCCCAGTACTCGCCGATCACGATCGCGCCGATGGTCGCGATGGAGACCAGCAGGTCGATGCCGACCACCCGGTGGCGCAGCGCCCTCACGGCGGCGATCAGGATCGGGGTGCCGCTCACCAGGGCCGCACCGACCATCAGCAGGCCGGCCGGCCCCGGCAGCACCGATCCGGTGGCCGGGGAGCCGGTCAGGGCGTCGAGCAGCCAGGACAGGCCGATCAGAACGGCGGCGATGCCGGGGCGCACCCAGGCGCGGACCGGGAGCAGCCCCTGCCCGCGACGCGCGGGCCTGCCCGTGGGCCCTGCGGGGCCGGGTCGCCGGCTGCCGCCGGGAGAATCCGGCGCGTAAGACCCTGCTGCGCGGGCGATGTCGGGATCGGGTCCCGCCGACGGGGCGCTGTCGAGGATGGGGCTGGGGCTGCTCATGATCGGTCCTTTCCCGGGGCGGGCGGCTCAGAAGGCGGAGGGGCGGGCGGTGTAGCCGGCGCGCTCGACGGCGTGCACCAGCTCGTCGACGCCGGTCACGGACGGGTCGTGGTTCACCTCGATGCGGGAGGAGGCGAAGTGGACGGTGGCGTTGGAGACGCCCGGCAGGGACCGCAGGGCCTTCTCGATCTTGGAGACGCAGGAGGGGCAGGAGAAGCCCTCGGCGCGCAGCACGGTACGAGTGGCAGCGGGGGCAGCAGTGGTGGTGTCGTCGGTGGTCATGGGGTTCCTTCCGGTCGGGTGAGCGGCCGTTCCGCTCATGACAGGAAACTTAGATCCGTCAGAACCGCAGTGCCTTGACGTCGGTCAAGCGACGCTGCCGGGCCGCATGCCACAGTGATGCCATGGCCACCGATCCACCGAGCAGCCCAACTCCGGCGAGCGCCCCGCCGAGCAGCCCGCATCCGAGCAGCATGTCGCCGGCGAGCCTGCCCGAGCCCGCCGGTGCACCCCGTGACACCTGCGTGGCGCGGGTGCCGATCTTCTCCCTGCTGAGCCCCGAGGACCAGCAGGCGGTGGCCTCCTTCGCCCACCCCGTGGACCTCGAGCGCGGGCAGCTGCTGTACCGGGCCGACGACCCGCTGCGACGCCTGTTCGTGGTGCACCGCGGGAGGCTGAAGCTGGAGCGCACCTCCGTCACTGGTCGCGAGCACCTGCTGCGCGTGGTGGGGCCCGGGGACGTGGTGGGCGAGCACACCTTCCTCACCGGGACCCGGCCGGACTTCGTGGTGCAGGCGCTCGAGCCCGCGCAGATGTGCGTGTTCGACCACCGCGACCTGGCCACGCTCGTACGGCGGTTCCCCGCGATCTCCGTGGCCATGCTGCGGTCGTTGAGCGATCGTCTGGTCGCGAGCGAGAACCGCCTCGCGCTGGCGGGGGCGGAGGTGCCGGTGCGGGTGGCGGAGTACCTGCTCGCCCTGCCCTCGCAGGCGACGACGGCCGAGGGGCATCCGCTGGTGCGCTGGCCGCTGCCCAAGCGGGACGTGGCCGCCCTGCTGGGCACCACCCCGGAGTCGCTCTCCCGCGCCCTGGCCCGTCTGCGGGACGAGGGCCTGGTGATCCCGGCGGGGGAAGCGGTGGCGCTGCCGGACCTCGACGCACTGGAGGAGCGGGCGCGATACTGAGGGCGCCATCCGCACTCCCCGAAGGCAGCCACCCATGAGCACCTCCCCCGCCGGCTACTCGGGTCGCGCCGCCAATGCGGCGGTGTGCGCCTGCGCGGAGGACCCGGCGCCGTGGTTCCCGGTGGAGGAGGCCCTGTTCGAGGACCAGCCCGGTGCCGAGGGCCTCAGCAACGAGCGGCTCACCGAGATCGCCGTCGGTGCCGGGGCGAGTGAGGCGGCGGGCGACCCCCTCAGGACTGCCCCTCCTCGGGCGCCGGCAGCTCCAGGTCCTCCTCGCGGGGGATCGCGGCGTGCTCGCGCAGCACCTCGATGCGCACCACGTCGATGTCAACCGGGCCCTCGATCCCCGAGACGGTGCCGTCGAAGCGCAGCTGCCACACGGCCCAGTCCTCCGGGGAGGGGCGCCCGCGGTCGGAGTAGAGCCAGTCGGGGCGGGAGTCCGCCACCGGCAGGCCGTAGTGGTCGCGCCATTCGCTGGAGGAGTAGATGACCATGCGCCTGCCCCAGGCCTTCTCCACCGCGTGCGTGAAGGCGTCGATCTCCGCCTGGGCGTCCACCGCTTCTGGTCGCTCCTCGCAGGCCCCGTCGAACTCGAGATCCAGGGCGGGCGGCAGGGCAGTGTCGTCGGGCGGTGCGGCGGCCAGGAAGGAGGCGGCCTGCTCCGCGCCCGGGGAGCACAGCGTGAAGTAGTGGTAGGCGCCCACGGTGATCCCGGCGGCGCGTGCCCCGTCCCAGTTCAGGCGGAAGTGGGTGTCGGTGAAGCCGCTGCCCTCGGTGGCCTTGATGTAGGCGAACACGTAGCCGTCGCCGGCCACCTGCTCCCAGTCGATGTCGCGCTGGTAGCTGGAGACGTCGATGCCCATCGCCTCGTCCGCGGTCAGCTGGGTCTCCTCCGGCAGCTGGGTGAGGGCGGGGGCGCCGGCGGGGGTGCTGCCCACGGTCATGGCGGCATCGTCCGCGCGGTGCGGGCGGTCCCCGCCTCTCAGGTTCGCCACCAGGGCTGTGCAGC
Source organism: Brachybacterium sp. p3-SID1565 (assembly GCF_025143785.1). Lineage (NCBI taxonomy): Bacteria > Bacillati > Actinomycetota > Actinomycetes > Micrococcales > Dermabacteraceae > Brachybacterium > Brachybacterium sp. p3-SID1565. Next base: position 7,791 of record NZ_JAMBDS010000022.1, on the reverse strand, counting down.
CGCCGATCACCAGCAGCAGCACGGCCACCAGGATGGCCACGGCGATGCGCTGGCGCCGACGGACCTGCTCACGGGTGAATCGGGGCACGCAGCGGACACTACCTGCCGCAGCCGTGAACGGTCGCGAAGGCACGCAGAAGGTGGGGCGGGTGATCCGCGGTGCGCCGACCCAGCAGGGCGAAGATGTCCTCCATCTCATCGGGGTCGAAGTACCCGTGGTCGCGGTAGGCGCGGGCGCGCTCCATGACGGCGGGCACATCCATCTCGGGATGGAACTGGGTGGCGTACTGGCGGGTGCCCACGCGGAACATCTGCACCGGGCAGTGCTCGCCGGTGGCCAGCACGGTGGCATGGGAGGGCAGGGCGGTGACCGCCTCCTTGTGCCCCACCAGCCCGGTGAACACCTCGGGCAGGCCCGCCTCGATGACCACGGGGTCCTCGCGCCCGGCCTCGGTGAGCGTGATGGGCACGGCGCCCAGCGGCTCGCCGTGGGTGCGATCGATGGTGGCGCCCACGTGGCTGCCCAGGGTGCCGATGCCGTAGCAGGCGCCCAGGAAGGGGATGTCCTGCTCCATCACCTCATCGAGCACCGCGGCGAGCGCCCTCTCGGCCCGGATCTGCTGCGGGGACTTGGTCTCGGCCGGGTCGGAGACGGTGAAGGGACTGCCGCCAAGGTAGATGCCGGAGATCTCCTCGGCGCGGATCGCCGGGGCGTCCTCACGCTCGATGCGCACCCAGCGCAGGTCGTCGTGGCCCAGACCGCTGAAGCGCTGGAAGGAGGCGGCCTCGGCCCGGGCGACGTCGTCCTCGGGACGGGTGGTCAGCAGCAGGAACGGTTTCACGCGAGAATGCTAGCGGCCCCCGTCGAAGGAGATGCACGTGACCGAGGGCGGCGCAGCTCGCCGATCTGGTCAGCGGCACCTACGACGCCGTGTGGGGACGGGCGCGGCTGGTGGTGCTGGGCGGGCGGCTGTTCGACCTGGACGACACCGCGACGGATCCTGCCGAGGACGCCCTCGAGCTGTGCGTGGCCGGGGTGCGGTCCGATCCCATCGAGCCGGACCGCACGGCGGTGGAGCTGGCCGCCTGGGGCGACACCGGGTACGGCACCTGGGCCGAGCCGATCCTGGCGCGGGTGCAGGCCGATGGCGAAGATCTCGCCTGCACGGGCCTGATCGAGACCGGTCAGCTGCTGGCCCCGTCGGCGCAGTTCACCATGCCGGATCGGGTGCGGGCCCCGCACTGATCAGCCCTTGGGGGCTCCCCCTCAGCCGCCGGCTCCCAGCAGACCGCGCAGGGCCCCCGTGAGGCCCTCGACCTCCACGGCCACGTCGGGCCTGCGGAAACGCTCGGGGGTGAGGCTGAAGCGCTGCTGTGTCTTGGCACGGCCGTTCTCCTCGACCACCAGCAGACCGTCCTCGCGGTACCCGCAGCTGCGGGAGACCCCGTAGGAGGCGCCGTTGCCCACCACGGCGCTGGTCTCTGCGCGCTGCGCGCCCAGGTGGTCGAACGCCAGCACCAGCACGGCCTGCCGCATGAGCGTCCCGTGGCCCTTGCCCTGCTCATCCAGGGTGAGCCAGGAGCCGGAGCCCACCACGCGCCGCACCGCGAAGTGCGAGGCGCCCAGGTCCTGCATGCCGATCAGCCGCTCCTGGTGGAAGATGCCGAAGGAGAGGTTCCAATCGGTCGGGCCGACCTTCGAGCGCAGCTGCCACTGGAACTGGACGGACCGCGCCACTCGTTCGTCGGGGTCCACGTCGTACCAGGGGAACACCTGGTCGGAGTCCATGTCGGCGAAGATCGGCCGGTGCAGCAGAGCGGCGTACTCCGGCAGATCCTCGTCCCGGAGGGGACGCAGGGTGAGGGGGCCGGCGGTGATGCGTAGCCCGAAGGGCGGATAGAGGTCGGGCAGCGGGCTGGGCAGGGCGGTCATCGCGCGATCCTAGCGCCGTGGGCCCGCCCGGCCGCTCGGGCCGGCATGCAAGGCAGAGTCCCCCGGCTCCCGCCGCGAGCCGGGGGACTCGTGATCCGGGGGTGTCAGCTGTTGAGCTCACCCTCGATGGTGCGGCCCTCGGGGGCGGGGGCGGTGTCCTGCCCGGAGGTCACCGAGGGCTGCGCGGAGCGCTCGGTGTGGGCCACGTTGATCTTGCGCGGCTTGGCCTCCTCGGCCATGGGGATGGTCAGACGCAGCACGCCGTCGCTGTACTCCGCCTCGATGCGGTCCAGGGAGACCCGGCTGCCCAGGGTGAGCTGGCGGGCGAAGGTGCCGGTGGGGCGCTCACGGGTGAGCCAGGAGCGCTCCGCGTCGTTCGAGGCCGAGGCCTTGCGCTCGGCGCGCACCGTGAGGGTGCGGTCCTCGACGTCGACGTCCACGCTGGCGGGGTCCACGCCGGGCAGGTCGATCTCGGCGACGAAGCGGTCGTCCTCGCGGTACAGATCCATCGGCATGCCGACCGAGGCCGGGGTGCGGGCGAGATCCGAGAAGAAGCGGTCCACTTCCTGGAAGGGGGTGAAGCTGCGAGCCATGATGTGCCTCCTGAGGTATCGGTGTGCGGTCGAGCAGGGGCCGTAGCTCCTCCTGCTCTCGGCAGGGTCAACGCGGTGCGCTCCCTCCCTATTCCAAAGTTGAGCCGACCGCGCTCACGTGAGCTGGATCACGCCAAAGGCGTTGGGAGCGGAGAGTCCCAGCATGGCGCAGATGGGCCGCTGTGTCTGCCCGTCGCGGGTGGACTCCGGGCAACTGCCCACCCGCGATCCCCGCCCCCGCCTCCCCCGCGCCGTGTTGTGCCGTCTCGCCGCGCCGTGCCGTCTCGCGCCGTGCCGCGCCTCCCCGATTTGCGGCAGTGAGGCTCCTACCGTGGATCCATGACCGTCGACGTGCTGCTGACCGGCTTCGCCCCCTTCGACGGGGCCGACATCAACGAGTCCTGGCAGGCCGTCCAGGCCGCCGCCGCGCAGCTGCGCGCGGAAGGCGTCGAGGTGGCGCAGCTGGAGCTGCCGGTCGAGTTCGACGCCGCTGGGGACCTGCTGGAGGCGGCCGTGCGCGAGCACCGTTGCGGCCTGGTGGTGGCCACGGGCCTGGCGGCCGGACGCCGCGCCGTCACGCCGGAGCGGGTGGCGATCAACGTGCGCGACGCACGCATCCCGGACAACTCCGGTGACCGCCCCGTCGATGAGCCCGTGGTGCCGGGCGGTCCCGTCGGCCATTTCAGCACCCTGCCCATCAAGGCGATCGTGGCCGCCCTGGCCGAGGAGCCCGCGATCCCGGCGGCGGTCTCGCAGACGGCCGGCACCTACGTGTGCAACGACGTGTTCTACCGCCTGCTGCACCTGCTGGCCACCGACCCCGGCCTGGCCGGCATGCGGGGCGGCTTCGTCCATCTGCCGGCGGCCGCGGACCTGCCGGTGGAGGACTCCGCCCGGGCGCTGGTGCGGGCCGTCCGCACCTGTCTGGCGACCCCGGAGGACGTGGTGCTCACCGGCGGCGCCGAGCACTGACCGCCCCGGTACCGGTGCACTGCACACGGCACCCGGCCCACGGCTCGCGGCGCCAGGGGAGAGTTATCCACAGGGTTCTCCACATCTGGGGATGAATCACAAGGATGTAGTTCCCCAGGTCCCGTGGCGCAGGTCCCCGTGCTTCGCGGAGTGCCGCCCGCATCTCGCGGCCCTCAACGGTCCCCAGCGATCCACAACGCGACGCCGGTTGTCCACAGCAAGACCGTGAAATCCCCCGCGCACCCCGGTTCATCCACAATCCTGTCCACAGCTGGGGATAGTCACACCGGTGTCATTCTGCGGTGCCCTGCGCGAATGTTCTGCAGGGCACTCTCGTACAGCAGGCCTCGGCCGGCTCAGAAGTAGGGGACGGTGAGCGCCTTCAGCACCACCGCCACCGCGCACAGCAGCACCGCACCGGCGATCAGGGCCCCGTGGATCAGGGCGGAGCGCCGGGCGAGGGCCTGGCGGTCGGTGCCGTGCGTGGCCTTGGGCCGCAGCGCGAACATGGCCGCGACCAGGGCCGTGCCCACCAGCAGCCCGCCCAGATGGCCCTGCCAGGAGATGTTCGGGACAGTGAAGGTGATCAGCAGGTTCAGGCCGATCAGCACCAGGATCTGGGCGCTCTGGCCACCCAGGCGGCGGTTGACGATGAACATGCTGCCGAACAGTCCGAACACTCCGCCGCTGGCACCCAGGGTGGCGGTGGTCCACTCCAGGGTCATCGGGTTCGCGAGCACGTACACCGCGGTGTGGCCGCCGAGGACGGAGGCCAGGAACACCCCGGCGTAGCGGGTGTGGCCCAGAGTCTGCTCGAGGTACTGCCCCACCACCCACAGCGCCCACATGTTCAGCGCCAGGTGCATCACGCCGCCGTGCAGGAACCCGGCGGTGAGGAAGGTCCACGGCATCGCCAGCGCTCGGAACGGCGCGAAGATCCCCCACTGGGTGACGATGTGCGGGGCCAGCGCCTGCCCCAGGAAGGCCAGCACGCACAGGCCCATCAGGGTGTAGGTGACGTACGGGGTGCGGCGCCCCGCCGACGCCCCCATCGCGTTGCGGGGGCGGGTGCCGGCCTGCTGGCGGGCGATGTCCCTCTCGCAGTCCACGCACAGCACGCCCACCTGGGTGGGGCGCTGGCATTGCGGGCAGGCGGGACGCTCGCAGCGCTTGCAGCGCACGTAGCTGACGGTGTCCGGATGGCGGGGGCAGACGGGCTGGCCCTGCGGGTCCGGGACGTCCTGTGCGCTGTAGCCGTAGGTGGGGCGGTTCATGGGGTCATTCCTACACGACCGCCCTGGACCGGACGCCCCGCCCGCGGTGGGCGCTCACACGACCGTGTACGGGAACGCCTGGAACAGCTTCTCGAAGCGGCGCTTCTGGGCGGGGGTGACCTCCGCGAGCTCCTTCAGGTCCAGGCGTCGTTTCCCGGCCGCGCCGGTGCGGCCCCACGTGCCCACCAGCGCGCCGCGCCGCAGGGCCGCGCGCTTGAACACCCCGTTGTTGCCCGGTACCAGCGCGCGGTGCTGCTCCTCGTCCATCAGGTAGAGGCGGTCGCGGTAGCCCAGCACCAGCTCGTCGAAGCCGGGCAGCAGCAGCTCGGCCATGGTCTCCTTCTCGTGCTCGGCGTACTCCTCGAGCAGGCCGGGCCGGAACCACAGCTTCTCCCCGTCGCCGCCCGTGGCCCGGCCGGGCTGGGAGTGCACGACGCCCTTCGCGTCGGCGAAGCCGTGCTCGAGCTGGTCGCCCACCTGCCCCAGGGCCTGGTCGATGCGCCTCATCGGCAGCTTGGACCACCAGGCGAGGTCCCGGACGGTCGCCGGGCCGTGGCTGGTGAAGTACCGCAGGGCCAGCTCGGCGATGGCGGCGGTCTCGTCCCCGCCGAAGGTGCCCTCGAGATCGGATCCGCGGGGCAGCCACCGCTGGGCCAGCACCACGGCGGTCTCCCCCTCGTCGCGCCAGGGGCCGTAGGCGGCGACCCCGGTCGAGAGGAAGTGGGTGAGCATGTGGTAGCCGCGACCGTCGTCGGTGGCCAGGCCCGCCCCTTGCCAGGCCGCCATCAGCTCCCCGCGCAGCACGCCCCGGCCCACGCCCGGGTCCGACTGCTCAGCCGCGAGCTCCTCGAGCACCCGCCGGGCGGTGCCGAAGTGCTCCTCCTCCAGGCCCAGGCCGCTGCGGCGCTTGACGGCCGAGCGCACGGAGGCGCCCGCGCACAGCTCGGTGAGCCACGCGAGGGTGTCGGCGGCCACCGCGAACACGGTGCCGCGCATCGGGTAGCCGCGCACGATCAGCCCGCTGTCGAAGGCGGCGTACACGCGCGTGAGGTCACCGCCGGTGCGCAGCGCCAGGGAGGCCATCACGCCGGGCAGGTCCTGCCCTTGGTGGGCGCCGAAGGAGCGGGCCGCCTCCAGCGGGGTGCGGAAGCGGACCGGGCCCACCAGGCCCTGCGCGAGGATGCGGGCTCCGGCCAGGTGTCGCTGCGTCATGGTCGGAGGCTATCGGCCTGCGGCCGCGGTGGGGAGGGCCGGGCCGGGTCGATCGGTCGGAAGCGGGACGGGGCATGACGGCAGCGCCCCGCCGCGGAGCTGGTGCTCCGGGCGGGGCGTCACGGTCGCGCCGACGGGCGCGCGGTCAGTGCGGGATCAGGGCGCGCTCAGCGCTCGACGGTGACCGACTCGATGACGACGTCCTCGAGGGGACGGTCGCGCATGTCGGTCTTGGTGGCGGCGATCTCGTCGACGACCTTCTTGGAGTCCTCGTCGGCCACGACACCGAACACGGTGTGCTTGCCCTGCAGGTGCGGGGTGGGGCCCACGGTGATGAAGAACTGGGAGCCGTTGGTGCCGGAGGGGCGGCCGGTGATGGCGTTCATGCGCTTGCCGGCGTTGGCCATGGCCAGCACGTAGGGCTCGTTGAAGTTCTTCTCGGAGATCTCGTCGTCGAAGGTGTAGCCGGGGCCGCCGGTGCCGGTGCCCAGCGGGTCACCGCCCTGGATCATGAACCCGGAGATCACGCGGTGGAAGATCACGCCGTCGTAGAAGGGGCGCGTGACCTTCTGACCGCTCTCGGGGTCGGAGAACTCGCGGGTCCCCTCGGCGAGGCCCACGAAGTTCTCGACGGTCTTCGGGGCGTGGTCGGGGTACAGCTCCAGGCGGATGTCCCCGTGGTTGGTGTGCAGAGTTGCGAACATGGCGTCATCCTCGCACACCGCCGTGGGACGGCCAGGGGCCCGCGACGGCGGGCCGCGCACGTCCCTGCCGGCTCCCTGCTGATGCGTCACCGCCGGGTCCGCACTCCCGTCGGACATACCGTTCGGCTGGGAACCGGGATGCGGGCACGCGTTAGAGTTGTGCCACACGGATCCGCCGCGTCCACCCGGATGCGGGGGTCCAGGGACCGCCGTCGGCCCGATCCGGCGGATACAGACCGAAAGGGGAATCCCTCATGGCGCTGACCACGAAGCGGGAGACCAAGAAGGCCAAGAAGCAGGCCAAGAAGACCGCAGCCGCTGCCGGCTCGACCCAGCAGCAGGCGGAGAAGGCCATCATCGAGCTGCAGAAGCTCGCCGCGGCCATCGGACCGGTCGTGTCCGAGGGCGCTCGCGAGGCCCGCAGCCGCAGCCGCGGCCTGGTGGACCAGGTGCGTCCGGCCGTCGAGGACAAGCTGCGTCACCAGGGCGACAAGATCGCGGGCCTCACCGCCGCCGTCGGCCCCTTCGCCGACAAGTTCATGCACGACCTGCAGGACGACTACTACCCGCGTGCCCGTCGCACCGCCAGCACCACGAACAACGTGCTGCGCGCGGCTGTGGACGCGGCCCGGGCGGAGCTGGACAAGGGCCAGGCGGACATCCGCGCCGCTGCGCTGACCCCCACCCCGCAGAAGAAGAAGGGCGGCGCCGGCAAGGTGCTGCTGGTCCTGGGCCTGGCTGCAGCCGGGGCCGCCGCCGGGTACGTGGCCTGGCAGAAGACCCGCCCGGTGGAGGACCCGTGGGCTCCCCCGGCGGACTTCGCCCGTGCGCACTACCCCGCCTCGGCCTCCTCGGAGACCGACTCCTCGACCGTGTCCGACACCGTCGGCTCGGCCGATGCCGGTGACGTGGCCCAGTCTTTGAAGGGTGAGGACCGCAACTCCGACGTCGAGCCGACGACCGTCAAGGTCGACTCGGACCTCGAGGAGAGCAAGACCAACGGCGAGGTCGACGGCGAGAAGCGCGGCACCCACCGCGGCGACGCCTGAGACCACCCGCCTGACGTCACGGCCCCGATCGCGGCCTGACCGGCGGGCCCCGGC